>NZ_JAGGRD010000030.1:0-71220 GCF_018613005.1 Paenibacillus sp. ISL-20 | reverse complement strand
TTCATTCAAAGCAGCTTGCACGAAAGCCCAAGGGAACCGGGAAATCAGCGTAAGTCTCAGGTATCTTCGTTACAAGCAGCAAGTGAGAGAGAAACTTCGAAGTGAGGAAGGCTATGCGTTGTCGGTGCGGCTGGTCGAACCGGAGAGTGTATTTGGGCAGTTGAAGAATAACCGGGGATTCCGGCGATTTCTGCTTCGAGGACTGACGAAAGTGAGCCTAGAGGTCGGATGGCTTTCGCTTGCCCATAATCTGCTCAAGCAAGAGGCAACGGACCGAAAAGCAAGAAATGGCGGTGCAAGGATAACATCCTGAGCACCGCCATTTCTTCATTTGAAACATTTTTAATCGGACGAACCGTCCATCAAGTGAGCAAACCTACTTATGGGACAGCTCCTTCTTTTTCAAGCCCTGCGGTTTCTTGAAATCCACTCGGTATGAATTCCCTCCGGTATCGTCTTCCTTCGCCTCCGGCTTCACGGCGAATAATGTGAGCAGGCCACCTACAGCCGCGACAGCTGCCAACGTGCCGAACAGCACCCAATGATTCGCCCCGAGCAGCAGTGAAACAACTGGCGGACCGAGCGATACGCCGATAAAACGCATACTGCTATATAGGGAGGTAATGGTACCGCGCTGCTCCTTCTCAACACCTTCCGTCAACAGCGTGTCCATACATGGCAGTACCATCCCGATCCCGATGCCACCAAGCGTCATCATGCCGACTACAAAATAGATCTGTGCACTAAATCCGGTAACGATCAAGGAAGCCGTCAAAATGGCCATGCCCGCGAAACCGGTCCACTTCTTAACCGCTTTATTTTTGCCCGTGAATTTACCGGCTAAATAAGATGAAAGACATAACAAAGCTAGCGGAATCGCAAGCACCAGCCCTTTCACCACACCGTGTAAATGGTAAGTGCTTTCGAGCGTTTCCGACAAATAGAAAAGTACGCCGAACACGCCAAACATCGCGATGCCGCCGATGGCAAATATCGCATACAGCCATCTTCCCTTCTCGTGCAAAACCTGCTTGGTTGTTTTCAAAAACTCGCGAATGGATTGTTTATCGTTATGATTTGACTTTGGCGTCTTCACAAGAAAAATGACAAGCACGATAGAGATCAGGCACAGAATTGGAATAGCTATAAAGGGCAAGAACCAGATAAAACTTCCGAGCAGGGCACCCAGTATTGGACTGACTACCTTGCCAAACGTATTGGAGGTTTCGATAATACCCAAGCTCTTACTAACCTCTTCTTCCTCTTTAAACATGTCACCGACAAGCGGAATGACAATGGGGAATGCCCCGGCAGCACCAATTCCCTGCAGAAACCGACCCGCCAAAATAACATAATATGCCGCTGTCCCACTCAGCATCCAAGCTGCTACAGCCGAGACTGCTCCGCCTAACGCCGCAATAATTAAGCTTGGGATGATGATTTTCTTTCGTCCATACCGATCCGATAAATAACCGGCAATCGGAATCAGTAAGATGGCGACAACAGCATATACCGTTATAAGCATACTGACTTTGAAAGAACTGATCCCCAGCGCTTTTGAAATCTGCGGCAAAATGGGAATCAGCATGGAATTTCCCAACGTCATGATAAGTGGTATGGATGCAAGGGCAACCAGATCCCATTTTTTGTTTTCCATGAGAGAAAGACCACCTTTGCGTTATCTGTCATCCATATTGTAGGTTCTTTTACCCGGAATATGCATGATTGCAAGGTGGCCGTTTTTTCCCATATGCAATTTTTCCTTATTTATACTTTAAAGCCGGACATCAACTGCCGCAGCTTGCTGGACATTACGTTCAAATCCTCAACGGAATTTGTAATTTCCTCCATAGAGGCCAGCTGCTCTTCCGTGGCTGCACTGACGCTTTGGGTTCCACCTGCCGTTGTCTCCGTGACCTCCTGAATTCTCCGGATTGCATGAACAAGCTCTCCTGCTCCGGAATCCATCTGTTTAGTTGCAACAGTGACACTCTGAATTTGTTCGTTCAATTCGCCGACGGATTGCTCAATGTCCTTAAAGGCTCTCTCGGCTCCCTGTGCCACGTTCATACCCTCGGTCACTTCGCGGGTGCCCCGCTCCATGACGCCGGCCAAATCAACAATATCCTGCTGAAGCTCATGGACGAATTGTCTGATTTCGACGGAGGAGTTTGAGGCCTGATCAGCTAATTTCCGGACCTCAGCGGCTACAACCGCAAAACCTCTGCCATGCTCACCCGCCCGAGCGGCCTCAATGGAGGCATTCAAGGCAAGCAGTGATGTCTGCTCTGCAATTTCGATTATGATCTGTCCCATCGCTCCAATGTTGGAGGCCTTTTCGCCGAGCGCCCGCACGGATTGCGCAGATTGATCCACACTGGTGCGTATGCCTTCCATCTGAGCCAGTGTATGTATAAGTGCCTGTTCCCCTTCAGCCGCAAGTTGGTTCGTCGTTGCTGCCAATCCGGAGACGTCTTGGGCGGCATGAGCGATATGTTTCATGCCTTCCGCCATGTCCGTTACCGTAGCTGTCGTTTCCTCCGTATCCTGAAGCTGGTTCTCTACCCCGGCCGCCAGCTCTTCCATAATCCCAGAGGTTTGCTGAGAAGCTTGACGGATTTCCTCGGTCGTGGAGTGCAGCGTCGAAGCTGCGATACCAACTTTGCCAGCCGTATCCTGCACCTGTACGACAAGCACCCTGAATCCATCAACCAGTTTATTGTAGGCGTCGGCTACCGCCCTGATCTCGTCTTTCGTCGTAATCTGCAATCGGGTAACCAGATCACCTCCGCCCTCGGCAATCTTCAAGAGTTGTTCGCTCATCTGATTCAAAGGACGAATCGAGCGAATAAGAAGATATCCTTGTATCGCAAAATAAACGATACCTGCAATACCAATCAGCATGATCACCATATTCTGAAATCTGCTGCTGTTCGCAATCTGGTCAGCCTGCTTAGCCAAGGCTTCATTTTTATGCACCGTAAATTGGGCGATAAGCGTACTGAAAGAATTGCGCACTTCCCGTTCCTGGTTAAACGCAGCTTCATATACCCGGAACGGCACAGCCTTGTAAAAACCGGTGTCATACCCTAATTTGTTTAACACCTCAGTCACGGCCTTAGTGTATATGACATACCCGGTTTCGATCTCGTTAAATACCTTTTGGTCTTCCTCAGCCGTCATCAAGCCTTTGGTTTCAGCCATGAGTTTGGCAACGGACTCCTGTTTCACTTTCAATGAATCTGCAAAGGTCGAATCCCCGGTCAATAAGTAGCCCCGCTCATCATTAGAGACACCCGTCAATAGGGTCTCCAATTGCGTCAGGTTATAAATGACCTTCTGATCCACTTCAATAATTTCGCTGAACCTCTTCTCCGTCATGTTCGAAGTGATGAACGCGATGATTACGATAACCACCGTAACCGTTGCAAGAATCGTAGACGAAAGAATTAATTTTGTTTTTATCTTCATCCGCAAGCACCCGACCTTTGATATAAGTAATAGACCCCCAATCCTTTTTTCGTCAAATTTGTGTCCAAAATGAATAGACTCGGCGGTCGAGAAAGCACTTATTCCGAAAATTATTGAAAAAAATTATTAATCACCGGTCAAATCATGATAAATATTGGATAACTCCCTCCTTATGGTATAACGCATATTCCCTAGCTCTTCCTAAATTCGTTTCCGTTTTTTTCCTTTGCTATGAAACAAGGATGGTTTTCATCTAACAATCATGAAAAAAAGGCCTGCCTGAGCCGGGCTCAGACAGACCTTTACTCGTTTAATATTCATCCGGGATAAAGTGGCTTTTTTCCCCGATATGATACACATGAAGTTTGTGCATGGCACGCGTACAAGCAGTGTAGAACAGTTTTCGGTCGCTTTCGCGGTGGTACACATCCTCTGAGCCGTTGTATATGATCACTGCGTCGAATTCCACGCCCTTGGCCAAATAAGCAGGAACGACAAGCGTTCCTTTCTCAAAAGCCGGAGTGGTTTTGGTAATTAATCGTGTTGGTATATCTGCGGACAACTGCTCGTGTAAGCGTCTGCTCTCCTCTTCTGTCCGGCAGATCACCGCCACGTACTGGAATCCCTGTTCATGAAGCTCACGGATATCAGTAATAATCGCTCCATGCAGGTGTTCTTCATCGTTTACCGCAACCACACGCGGAGCTTCGCCGCTCCGGTTAAATGGAACGATCCGCTCCCCGCCCGGTATCATCTGCCGCGTGAAATCAACGATTTCATACGTGGACCGGTAGCTTTGCGTCAGATTGATAACCTCCGTATCCTCCTTGCCGTACAGACTCACCAGATTTTCGAGATTGCCGAGCGCCTCTCCATGTGCGTAAATCGCTTGATTAAGGTCTCCCAGCACCGTCATTTTCGCTCGTGGGAACAATCGCTTCAGGAATTCCAGCTGGAATCCGGAATAGTCCTGGACTTCATCAACAATGACGTGACGAATCGACGTGTTCGTGCGGAAGCCTTGAAGCAGCTCCTTCAGATAGAGGAACGGAGTCGCATCCTCATACAACAGCGATTTGTTGTCCAGTGACGCAACGGTAAGATAGCAGATTTCTTCCCAATAATCCGGGAGCGTCTCCAAATTTCCGGCCGCCCGGCGAAATAACGATTCATCCGTATATAGTTTTCGATACATGCCCTTCACATCCACATAACGGAACCGCTTGATCCAGCGTCTGACCGGCTTGAGCCGAGTGCTGATGACCATTTTGGCAAGGACGTCCCTTTCCTTATCGAAATCGTCAAATGTGTCTGCCTTCCGGTTTTGCTTACGTCTCATCGTTTGAAAGGCCCGTTGATAATCATCCGTATCCAGCAGCTGGATTTGCTCCTCCACCCAGGGGGCGTCTTTTTCGCTCTGAGCAAACTCCGACAGACGTTTCAGCATCCACTCTTTCATGAGGTCGATCCGGCCAGCAAGCTTAACCGCCGCATCATAACCATAGAACTGCGCGGACATTTCTTCCGAGCTAACGATAACTTTACCTTGGAATACGACCGGCTTAAAGAGCATCCCGCCCTGTTCCAGCAGCTCCTTGTATCGTCTGATGGTGTCCAGATAAGCACCCGAGGATTTATAGGATATACTCTGAAGCCTTGCCCGATAACGCGGCGAATCGTCCGTATTCAGCAAGGTTTCCGTCTGCGTGAACACGTCTTCGAGCTCAAACTCTTTGCCGAGCCGGTGCTCCAGATAGGACTGAAAGGTCGTCTGCTGCATATTGTCTTCGCCAAGCTCCGGAAGAACCGTGGATACATAACTGTTGAAAAGCGGGTTCGGTGAGAACAGAATCATCTGATCGGCCCGAAGCGTCTCCCGGTACTTATACAACAGATAGGCCACTCGCTGCAGTGCCGCTGAGGTTTTGCCGCTGCCGGCAGCCCCCTGAACGATTAGCATGCGGGTTTTGTCGTTTCGGATGACGGCATTCTGTTCCTTCTGAATTGTAGCTACGATGCTCTTCATCCGATCATCCGCGCTATGGCTGAGCACCTGCTGCAGCAGCTCATCCCCGATCGTTACCCCGGTATCAAACAATACCTTGATCTCGCCGTCATGGATGACGAATTGGCGCTTAAGCAGCATTTCGCCTTTGACCGTACCCGAAGGCGTTTCATATTGGGCAGGGCCGGGTGCCCCATCATAATACAAGCTTGATATCGGAGCCCGCCAGTCGTAAACCAGAAACGTCTCCATATGTTCATCCAAAAAAGATCCTGTCCCCAAATAAATGGTTTCCGTCTCCGTGGTTCCATCCTCTTGAAAATCAATGCGTCCAAAGTAAGGGGATTCCACAAGTTTTCTATACTTTTTAAGCAGCTTGCTGGATTGCAGATGGGCATGCTCACGTTCCGCGAGCACCTGCGACTGCTGTCTCAGGTTGGTGGACGTTTCACCCAAATCGTCCGGGTTGCTGAAGTTGACCGTTACTTCGTCCCAAAAGTCTTTCCGCATATTAATAACGACTTCACGGATATCTCCGACGCTCGCTTCCAGCTGAGATATTTTATTACCGATTTTCGTTGTCACTTCCGTTACCCGTGCCTGTTCTTCTTTCCAATCCTGTTCGCTGATAGCCATTTGTTCATCCCCCTAATATACTGGTTGACAGCGCAATTTGCCTGTGTTATAATACAATTGTGATATTCTAACCATGAATTCTAATTTTAATGACAAACCATTGTTAATTATAACAATGTGCTCCGTATAATTCAACATCGAATTTCAGAACCGACCCACCGGGCGGTTTTTTTGCGTTTATATACAATACCATCCCCAAGGCTCACTGCCAAGAGGAATCATCCTAAATCCTGGTGCATGAAAACAGCCGATCAAATATGGCATCTTGATCGGCACCCTCATGGTGAACTTCAATTATTTACGCAGCCACGAGAACAAGGCCTCATCCTGCTCTTTATCGGCCGCAACGCGGCTGATATGATCCGCTACCCGGTTCAGCCGGTCAAGCTGATATCCGTAATCATACATGGAGGCGGCCACCACCGACAGCCGAAGACCCCCGGAATTGGCGCCTGGCCCGCACATCACTTGCTCCATGAACGTTTCATTGTTCTCCGCCATGATCTCGGCTTCGTCCTCATTCGGTTTCAGTTTATCTTCGAATTTCCACAAAATATGTTCATGGTACTTTATTAACCGCTCCAGATTGTGATCAAACTGCTCATCGATTTCCTCGGATCGTTCCGCCTGAAAATAGTGGTTCTCCACCGCATCCAGCACTTCATACCCCTTACGAAGGGATTGGAGCAATTGCTTATACACCACTAGCTGTCTTGCTTGACTGTACTTGGCCCGCTTTAGCTTCCTCTGCTCTTCCTCAAACAAATTATATTTGTCGGACAACGATTTGATCGCCGATTCCAGCTCCTTCTTCTCCGCACGGTACACCGAATCCTTCATTTCATGAGAGATCGCCGTGCGCAGCAGCAGTGACATTTTGCCAAATACAATATGAATCCGCGTGATGTACTGTTCCTTGGGTTTCGGGGGAAACACAAGAATATTGATAAGAAATGCAGATATGATACCGATAATCGTCAGAATAAAGCGATTGAGCGCAAAATCCCATTGACCTGAAGCTTCCATCACAGATATTACCGTGACGAGCGTAAGTCCGATGGTCTCACCCATATTCAGCTTCATACAAATCATAATCACTAGAATACATACCAAACCGACGGAAATCGGCTGATTTGATAAAAAATATCCTCCGAGCATCGCCAGAATCGCACCGAGCGTACTGGTCTGCAGCTGGTCCAGGAAATATCTCCAAGACCTGTATATGGATGGCTGCATCGCAAAAATCGCGGCTATGGCGGCAACGACAGGGGATTTAAAGTCAAAGAGCATGGCTAAATAAAGAGCCAGCGTCACGGCTAAGCCGGTTTTGAACATTCTTGCTCCAAACGCCACAGACAGCCCTCCTTACCCAACCCAATTTCACATCTATGGATACACACCATGATACATACTCCTCCGTTTGAACCGCTATTACATGAATTACCCTTTCGCTTCCAATGTTATGCAGTTTCTGATTCATTCACATCTTCCGGGTTGGCCCGCTTCCCCATCCTCTTCTCGTAAGATCGGACCAGAAATCCAAGCCAAGCGCAAGCAGCCAGATATCCACCAAGAATATCGCTTGGATAATGGACCCCAAGATAGACTCTGCTTAGTCCGATGCCGAGAATCATGACGACGGAGATCGATATTAAAGTCCCTCTCCCCGCCCTGCTGTCAATATGTCTCCACAACAAGTAAGCCAACACGCTGTAGAACGAGAAGGCAGCCATGGAATGTCCGCTGGGATAGCTGTATCCCGTGATTTCAATTAAGCGGTGGATGTCAGGCCTTGCCCGTTGAAAGACCCATTTTAATAATACATTCAGAATAGATGAACCGAAGACGACCACAATAAGGAGAAGGATCTCCACGCGGTGCCCCAGTACCCAATATAGCACGGCGATTACAATCAGACATAACACAATCACCGGTCCGATAGAACCTATAAACGACAGTCCGATGGCGATATCCGTGATAAGCGGCTGCTCCCAGGCTTGTACCGTTGTTATGATCGCCAAATCAAACGTTGCCAGGCTTTGCCGCTGTACCAAAGCAGCCAGCGTGACAAATCCTATGAAGCTGATCATCGATATGAGGAAAATCCAGCGTTGTCTTCCTGAAGTCGGGTGTAGCTTCTGTCCGCTCAACTCTCTTTTCTCCTTTGTCCTTTGTTTCGAACCCGTGCGAATTGGTGAAAACAAGATAATATCATTTTCCCGAGATAAAGGAAAGGTCATTTGGGATATACATGAAATATCCCGTAGTCTATGTCAAAATCGCAATGATTACTCTTTCAAGGAAATTTTTACCGTAAAGGAGCATGTCCACATGAAGATTCTCGTTGTCGGTGCCAACGGCCAAATCGGCAAACAGCTTACACATCTGTTGCAAGACCATGAAAGATATACCGTGAGAGCAATGGTACGAAAAGAGGAACAGGCCGCCCCATATCAAGCTGCCGGAATTGAGTGTGTTCTTGCAAACCTGGAAGGATCGGTCGAGGAGCTTGCTGATGCAACGAAGAATTGCCAGGCTGTGGTATTCGCTGCCGGCTCAGGCGGAGCTACCGGATACGATAAAACCCTGTTAATCGATCTGGACGGAGCCGCAAAAATGATCGAAGCCGCCGAGCAGGCATCTGTTTCGCGTTTTGTGTGATCTCAGGGGATACTCCCATATCCAAAGCTTTATCCTCCATTTAAAGCGTTGCCTTTATCAAAAAAATCGCCCCTTAGTATAAGCGGTACGGTTGTATCCGCTCATACTTCAGGGGCGATCTTTCAGTTCTGGTTGAATAATAACCAGCTCACAATAAAAGCGGTCCATGCCAACGCATAGATTGTGAATTGCTTCGTCAAATTAGCTTTTGTTTTGTTACGCGCCTGTCTTCTGCAGCATTTGATTCCGCAATATGTCTTTTACCGCATCCACAGCTTCTTCCACCCGGTCCACCGCCACAACGATGGGCGTGCTTCCCTCATATTGACTGAAAGAGTGATTATACTTGGGATCATAATAATGCTCGAGCAGCAGCTGTATTCCCTGAGCAAATCGACCCTCTTCCAACGACTTGCCGATTTCCGCAGCGATAGGCGTGTGGATCCTGCTTTTGATTAACTGAAAGGCTGCTAAATATTGCTCTTTAAAAGCAGCAGGGTTGTAATCCTCCAGAATCTGACGAACACGCTCGGGCATCGGCAGTTCCAATACGATGGCTACCCCCGATTCCTTCTTCTTCATGAGGAAATCGGGGACGACAATTTTGCCAATCCGCTTGCTCTCCGCCTCAAATAACAAATACGGCGCAGATTCCAGTTGCTTCAGCCGCTCAACTAATCCCGAATCAAACGTCTTCTGATTATTCGCCTGGAGACCGATATGTCCAAAGATCGAGCCGCGATGCCCTGCCAGCCCTTCCAGGTCCACGACCGGGTAGCCTTCCTGCTGAAGCTGTTTAAGCACTGCCGTCTTGCCTGTGCCTGTCAAACCATGAAGTACAAATGCTTCTGCGTCCAGACTTTTATGCTCCAGCGTATCCAGCACATACTTCCGGTAAGCCTTAATCCCGCCCGTAATCCGGTTGACATGGATATCCATTAAAGAGAGAACGGTTGCGGCGGTCCGGCTGCGCATTCCGCCCCGCCAGCAATAGACCGCCTTATCCCCTTCGATCTCCTTGAATTGCTTCACAAAGCTCGGGAGCTTGGCCGACATAATGGCAAGTCCACGCTCTTTAGCCGCATCCACGCTCACCTGTTTATAAATCGTCCCGATCTCCGTCCGTTCTTCATCATTAAAGACCGGAATGTTCAGACTTCCCGGAATGGTGGAATCCCTGTACTCCGAAGGGGAACGGACATCAATCAAAGTAATCTTCTTCTTGCTTTGCAGTTCCATTAATTCTTTTACGGTGATGTCTTGAAACATGTCTGTTCGCTCCTTTATTGATACAAAACCCAATTCCCTTTATAACTCAACGACAATCCGATTCGGATGGTTATCCACGACCTCACCGATTCTTCCAGCTTCCAGACCGGCATGGCGAAGCTCTGCCAGAAGCTGATCCGCCTGCGAGCCATCAACCGCAATGAGGAGTCCTCCTGAAGTAACGGCATCGCACAATATCCACTTATCAATCTGGTCCATGCTGTCCGGGAAATCCACGTCGTCCTTCACGTGATCATAGTTGTTTTTTGTGCCGCCTGGAATAACACCGCCATCGGCCATCTCTCGAACCCGCTCCAGAATGGGAACAGAAGGTTTAGAAATCCGGATCCCCGTGCCGCTTCCTTTCGCCATTTCAAGCGCATGGCCAAGGAGACCGAAACCAGTCACATCCGTGCACGCATGCACCTCATATGGTTCCATGAGCTCGGCAGCCGTTTTGTTCAATGCCGCCATCACGGCGGTAACTCGGCGAATCTCCTCATCGCTTAACAGATCCTTCTTGATGGAACTCGTCAGGATACCCACGCCAATTGGCTTGGTCAAAATCAATGCATCGCCTGGCTTAGCGCCGGCATTGGTTCTTACTCTGTCCGGCTGGACAGTGCCTGTAACGGCAAGGCCGAATTTTGGTTCTTTATCATCGATGGAGTGCCCCCCAACCAGGGTTACCCCCGCTTCCTTCAATTTATCCCCCGCACCTCTCAAAATATCCGTCAATACCTGCTTGTCCAGCGTTGAGATCGGAAATGCCACGATATTCAAAGCAGTCAACGGCTTGCCTCCCATGGCATAAATATCGCTGATGGCATTCGCTGCAGCCACTTGTCCAAAATCATAGGGATCATCCACAATCGGCGTAAAGAAATCGACAGTCTGAACCATAGCCAACTCATCCGTAAGGCGGTATACGCCTGCATCATCACTTGTATCCAAACCAACCAATAAATTGGGATTCGGCTCGGCTTGCGGGAGCTTGCGAATGACCTGTGCCAGGTCCGCAGGACCGATCTTGCATCCGCATCCTCCTTTAGAGGAATACGAGGTTAATTTTATTTTCTCCGATTGACTCATCACGGGTCTTCCCTTCGTCTTAAGAGTTAATTTTAACAAAACACATGCAACAACCCCGACATGCAACAACCCCGGCGTGGATGCTTAAAAAACCTCTCATCTACCCCGGGGATAATCTGATATTCGTCCGTTTACTAACACTTGTGATCACACACAATATCTATATTATAAGAAATCGGCTCCTCCAAGTCTAATGGTCTTCCTATTTCTTGCAATTACCGGAATAACTTTCTTCGTTCTGTCCACAATGTGTTATACTATTTGATTGCATATGTAAATCATTTCACTACGCATCGGGGGAGTATAGATCATGAATCACTCAAGCGACGGCAGAATGGCCTTTGATCATTCGGATCGCAGGAGAACCATCTGGTTCATCACCATCTTCATCATCATTGCAGCAACAGGGCTAACCTACGTAAAATGGTGGCCTTATTACGATAAAGCGCTCAAAGCGATTATGGAACACAGCATCGGCTCCTCCATATTAGGCATGGACCCGGGCAATGTCGCGCCTTCTTGGCAAGCGGCCTGGGAATATGCGGTCACGTATTTTAAAGCAGTTTGGAAAGCGGCGGTGCTCGGTATCCTGCTCGGGACCTTGATCCAGTCGCTGCTGCCCTCCCAGTGGCTGCTCCGCGTACTTGGCAAAACCACCTTCGGCAGCACGGCAATTGGAGGAATCGCCTCCATTCCGGGCATGATGTGCTCCTGCTGCGCAGCACCGATCACGATCGGTCTGCGTAAAAAAAAGGTGTCCGTAGGCTCCGCCCTCGCGTTCTGGATCGGTAACCCGACCATCAATCCGGCAACACTCGTGTTTATGACGTTTGTTTTGTCATGGAAATTCACCGTGCTGCGTTTGGTCTTCGGCATCATTCTAACCTTTGGCGTCAGTTATCTGGCTAACCGCTTTGCCAAAGAGGCGAATCCAGTAGAGATTGACGCGCCAGAAAGCACTGAACAACTCGATGAACGTCCGCTGTGGAAGCGCTGGTTCGCGAGCATCGGTCATATGATTATTCGGGTGGTTCCGGCTTATTTTATCGCCGTGCTTCTCCTTGGAGCCCTGCAAGTGTGGATGTTCCCGCATTTGGGTGCTGCTGCTGGAAACACGCTGCTGGCCGTCATCTTCTTCTCCGTGATGGGAATGCTGTTTGTCATTCCAACCGCAGCGGAAATCCCGATCATTCAGGCCTTTATGGCCGCGGGCCTCGGAGCGGGCCCGGCCGCAGCGCTGCTTCTGACCCTGCCGGCCATCAGTCTTCCATCTCTTCTCATGGTGAGACGCTCATTCCCGAGGAACGTCATGTGGTTTGTTGTTGCTGCCGTGGTCCTGCTTGGAATTATATGCGGTATAGCGGGAATGCTGATCCTGTAGGCCCAGCTCCAACTTTTTCGATTATCTTTTCAATTTTTATTTTTTCTTAAGGTAAACCCTTGGCTTATCTGGTAAAGTGATTAAAGAATGAACCAACTCATTATTACATGCAGTCGAAGGGAGTCAATCATTAAATGAAAGATAACGATTTGCAGCCAAACCATCCGGGGCAACCCGAGGATGAACTAGGACAAGCCCAAGAGAAAGAGAATAACCAACAAGATCCGGGCAGCTTGTCTAATGAAGAAGAAAGAATAGATTCAACCTATCCTGAGTCGATCGAGCTTCACAAGGATGAGAACGAACAGCCTGCACTCATGCATCCAGCAGGGGATCAACCGCAATACGATGAACAGTCCCCTGCAGGTGGCGGCGGCAACGGAAGCAAAGGTTGGATGATCGCTTCGCTGGTATTGGCGGCAGCGTTAATCGTCGTCCTGATTGTCCCTCCGTTTGCCAAGGGATCCGGTAATGAAGCTATAGCTAAAGTCAATGACGTTAACATTACCAAGGATAATCTATACAATGAGCTTGTCAGCGCAGGCGGTAAACAAACACTCAATTCCATGATCACAGAGGAATTGATCCAGCAGGAGCTCAAGAAGAAATCCATTACAGTGACTGATGCTGACGTAAATAAAGAAGTGGATACCTTGAAGGCAACTTTCCCGTCCGAGGATCAATTCAATTCGGCTCTTCAGCAAAATGGCATGACGCTTGACGACCTGAAAAAGCAAACCAAAACCCAGGTCGAGCTCAAAAAACTGATGGCCGACAAAATCAAAGTCACCGATGAAGAAATTAAAGAAATCTACGACCAATACAAAGACAGCTTCGCAACGCCTGAGCAAGTTCGCGCATCCCATATCCTGGTCGAGACCAAGGAAGAGGCCGATGCCATCGAGAAGCAGCTGAAGGAAGGCGCCGACTTTGCAGCGATTGCCAAAGAGAAGAACCAAGATGCTACGAAGGAAACCGGCGGCGACCTTAACTTCTTCGGACGCGGTGAGATGGACCCTGCATTTGAAGAAGCAGCGTTCAAATTGAAGAAGGGTGAAATCAGCGCCCCAGTGAAGAGCTCCTTCGGTTATCACATCATCAAGGTTACCGATCGTAAAGCAGCCACGAACCCTACCCTGGAAGATAAGAAGGAAGAAATCCGCAGTCAGCTCGAGAGCCAGAAGGTTTATTCCGAATCCACAGCCTATATCCAAGAGCTGAAGGATAAAGCAACCATCACCAATACGCTGGAAGAAACTCCGGCTGAAACGCCAGCAGATCCTGCAGCTGAAACACCAGAAGCACCTGCTGCACCTTAAATGTGAGTCCAAGCCCCTACCCTAGCGGTTTGGGCTTTTTTTTAATGCGATATAAAAAGTTCTTTAAACCCCAGGGAAAACATGTTAGAATGTAAGCGTTATCAAATGTTGATCTTGGAAAAGGGGGAAGCAGAATGATGAAGCACGTATCGGAATCCCGCAACATGTATGAGGACTTCGTGGTGGAGACAGACATTCTGTTCTTTAAAACCGGATCGCACGGTTTGGTCAGCTTTCACGGCAGAAACTATAACATTAAAAAGAGAATGACTGCCGAAAAAATCGCATCCCTGCTCTCCGGTAAACAGTTCTATCATGTCGGCGGTAACTGCTACGTTAACGTAGACAAAATCACGACGGTAGAACAAGGCATCGTTTACTTTGGGGAGAAGGCACCTTCTGCTAAACATCTTCGGATTCCGAGATGGAAGCAAGAGTCACTCAAGCGCCTTGTCGCTGAAGTAAAACAGCCTGTTTGAGAGCAGTGCTCTCTTCAGAATCAGGCGCAAAACACAGAAGATCCCGTATCCGTTAACCGGAGGCGGGATCTTTTGGTTTACAGGGTTAAAGCTTCAGTTTTTTAGAGCATTGACTATGTACAGATGCTTCAGCGGCATTGCACCGTTTCTGTACTTCCGGGCACCGGATTCAAACAGAACGTACAGATCATTACCCCTCATCGCAATATTCTCGGACATCGGAGGCATCGTCAGCGGCGTAGCCGCAGCCTTTCCCTTTGCTCCACGAGGATATATGAGCAATTTGCTTGCATTGTTGCGGCCGCAGGATTGGCTGTACACAACGCGTGATTTCGTCACGAGCGCCCCTTGTATACGGTCAGGTGTACTCCATGTATAGGTACACCTCTCTTCCATCGTCATAATCTATAACGGTATGATTTCCACCTTGCTTACCTACTTAAATGTAATGTATTCTGACCTAAGGCTTATGAACATAGAGAGGATGATTGCGCATCGGTCCCTATTTTGATCCGAGATATCCGGAAGTTTTTACTGCTTTCTCCATTGAACATTGGATAGCCATTATGGTATTTATCGCCCTTGGCTCGCTGTTGTACCTGTTCAGGACTACAATCGCCTCCAAGCCTTCTTTGCAAAAGACCGTGAGATGGGGGCTTCTTGCTGCACTTTCGTTACCCGAAGCCTCCCTTCATATCTGGTATGCGTCAACGGGAATATGGGACCCTGCCACTTCGCTTCCATTGGAATTGTGCAGCTTGACCCTGTTTCTCTCCATCGCCATCCTGCTTACGGATGAACGCCGCCTATATCCGCTGGTTTACTTTGCCGGTATCGGAGGGGCCTTGCAGGCTATATTAACCCCCAATCTGGGTTACCCTTTCCCACACTTCCGGTTCTTTCATTTCTTCGTTGTCCATATCGCGATCATATTGACCGCGTTGTACATGACATGGGTTCGAGGATACCGTCCAACCTGGAAATCCATCGCCTGGACGATGGTCTTCCTAAACGTGTCCGCATTTGTTGTCGGTCTGGTCAACCTCGCTGTCGGCTCGAATTATATGTTCCTGATGCACAAGCCAGACACCGCTTCGCTGCTGGACCTGCTGGGACCGCATCCCGTATACATCCTCGTTGAGGAACTCATCGCACTCGCGCTGTTTATCCTTATGTATATCGCCTTTTTTGTCATTCCGGATCGCTTGAAACGCAGTCGCCGCCCTAAACAGGAACCAACGACTTTTTCTTCGGCTGACAGTTGAAGAAAGCGTCCTATAAATATAAAGCGTATGGATTGTAAACGCCCTGTGTATTCGGGTGCCGCAATCCATACGCTTTTTTTCGGGGAAAAGAAAAGCCTAAACTAGATCCTTAATCCTTAAGATACAGCCTGGAAGTTGCTTCCCAAATTTCGCCCGGAGCCAAACCGAACAGGCCGATATCGTCAGCCGGCAAGTCCACGTTCGGTGCATTCACCAGGTTGATCTGTGGTTCGGGACAGAAGAACTTCCGGGATGCCTTGTTGTTCCATACCATCCACTGCTTATACGAATTGCCGACATCATAAACGAACGTTTGACCAAGCTTGGTATCCGTCAATTCCATGCGGTTTCTGCCATTTTGCGGAACGGCCGTGTAATGGTTGTCCATCGAATCGAAATAAGGATTTACGCCGCTTGTCCGAAGCAGTTCTTCTTCTGACGTCAGAGTCTGGAACTTGCCAGTCGGCAGCATCCGCTCACTCATTTCCCACCGTTCGCCCATGGTAATTCTCACGACGCAGTCATCCGCCGTGCTCTCGGGTGCAAACGGAGCGTTGATCGCCGTATGGAAGGCTAGCAGGCACGGCATGCTGCCGGTTCCTAAATTACGAATAAATACATGCTGAGCCAAACCATCCTGATTCAGTGTATAGCGAAGCCGGAACGTGAACTGGTGCGGAAGCATGGCATATACGGGATGATTCTCATCAATGGTGACCGACACCACCACGTAACTTTCAGCCTCGCTGCTGCCAAAATCCTCGACGCTCCAAGGGATCGTATGTAAAAAGCCATGGAGGTGATTGCCCGTCGCTTCTTCATTGATCGGGAACTGATAGGTTTGTCCCTTCCATGGAAACCGGCCGTCCTCATAACGGTTAGGCGGAAAGAGAACAGGAATGCCGTGAACGCCTGGATTGGATTTGAATGCTTCCATTTCGTCTGCTTCCGGTTCGCGAAGGAACCGGTAACCGCTTTCGTTATCCCTAAAAGCGATGAGATTGCCTCCGATTTCGGGCAATATCGCCGCTTCGTAAGGGCCGTGCTGGAGCCAAACCGCGCGCGCTCCGTGATATGATCCTTCATACGCTTGGTGGTTCATCGGGTCATCTCTCCTCTCAAGTGTGAACGTATATAGATTATCATACCAATGCCCTTAACTTCTATATTTGAGGAGGGATAGTCATCAGAGTCATCCGCTCCCCCCTCACCCCGTTTGTTTAAAATTACATGCCGGTTAAGACGTAAGTTTCGTTTTAGAAGAGTTTTGCAAAATTGGAGCCGAGGCCGATTGATCGCTTGCTGCATGCTGTGTGGCCGAGACCAGCTCCTCATCCAGTTCCTTCATGTATTCGGACGTCTGCTGCTCACTCCACCCCAGTACCGTAGCCATATAATCGATCACAGGCAACTTCCATTTTCTCGTCCAATCGATATGAAATAACAGGGAACCTGTGCGACGGATAAAAAAGTCGGCCGGCTTCGCCGCCATCTCATGTTGAATCGCATACATCAGCGGACCCAGCACCGATACCGGAAGCGCCGCTGCTTCCGCCTGTTCGGAGCCCTCCTTGGCCAAGCGGAACAATTCCGGCACGTTGGAGCCGTACGTTCGCGCCCACTGCTCGGCGAGCTTACGGTCAATTCCTTGCGCGGCGCCGATCTCCGCCTGCTTGCGGACAAAATCAGGGAATTGGCCGGAGCCGCCAACCTGACCGCCGGAAATCGGCAGATTTTTCGTTACGCAGTCACCAAACGCTTTCCCGCCATTCTCTTGGATTCGTTTCGCAACCAGGTCGACAACGGTGTCGGCCATTTTACGATAGCCGGTCAACTTCCCTCCGGCAATGGTAATCAGGCCAGACGGGGACTCCCAAACTTCATCCTTGCGTGAAATTTCGGACGGGTTTTTGCCTTCCTCTAGTATAAGGGGGCGAACTCCCGCCCATCCCGATTCAACATCTGCCGGACTTAGCTTCACGCCAGGGAACATGTAATGAATGGCTTTCAATATATAATCCCGGTCTTCCACCGTGATCAAGGGACGTACGGGATCGGCCTTGTAGACCGTATCAGTTGTTCCCACATAGGTCTTCCCGTCGCGAGGAATAGCAAACACCATTCGGCCGTCAGGTGTATCGAAGTACACCGCCTGACGCAGCGGGAACTGGGATTGATCGATGACCAGATGAACCCCTTTGGTCAGCTGAAGCATTTTCCCCTTCTTGGACTTATCCATTTCGCGCACCTGATCCACCCAGGGCCCTGCCGCATTTACGATTTTGGTTCCGGACACGGACTTGGTCCCGCCACCCAGCATATCCCGCACGGTGATACCGGTGATTCGTCCATTCGCATCATAATTCAATGATTCGGCCTTCGCATAATTGAATAGAACCGCCCCTCTGGCGGCTGCCTCCTTCATGACCTCCAGCGTTAGCCTGGCATCGTCCGTCCGGTATTCCACATAATAACCGCCGCCCTTAAGGCCCTCCTGCTTCAGAAGCGGCTCCCGCTTCAGCGTCTCGGATGCGGACAGCATGGAACGCCGTTCTCCCCGCTTTACGCCTGCCAGGAAATCATACACCATCAGCCCGATGGAGGTGCTGAACCGCCCAAAGGTGCCACCCCGGTGTATCGGCAGGAGCATCCACTCCGGCGTGGTAACATGCGGCCCATTCTCATACACAACAGCCCGTTCTTTGCCAACTTCGGCCACCATGCCAACTTCAAACTGCTTCAGGTACCGCAGTCCGCCATGCACCAGCTTGGTCGAACGGCTGCTCGTTCCTGCGGCAAAATCCTGCATTTCTACCAACAAAACCGACATCCCGCGGGTGACCGCATCCAGCGCAATCCCCGCACCGGTTATACCGCCGCCGATTACAATCAGATCAAAGGTTGCCTCTGCAATTTCTTGAAATCGATGCCTGCGTTCCAAACTTGAAAATGACTGTTCCTGCTTCACAATGAATCCCTCCCAGTATGATTTACCCTGTTTTTATCTATCGTTACCTTCTAATGAAAAAAGACAGCAAAAAAGAGACCACGAAACGCGCAGTAACAAACCCCATATCATGAGGTATTCCGCGCCTAGTGGTCTCTCCAAGTCTCCAGACATGTATTCACTTATTGATTATTATACCATAGAAAATGCTAATGAAAAGCCATTGCCGCATAAACGGCTTTTTTCCAGCCGCTGTATAATTGCTCCCTTACGTCTTCCTCCATGGTTGGCTTGAAGCTTTGCCCCATGGTCCATTTGCTGCAGATTTCCTCCTGATCCTTCCAGAAGCCGACAGCGAGCCCTGCCAGGTAAGCGGCACCGAGTGCCGTTGTCTCCGTAATGTTGGGCTGTTCCACCGGAACATTCAAGATGTCGCTTTGGAATTCCATAAGAAATGTGTTGGATACTGCCCCTCCATCCACCCGCAGCGATGAGATGCCATAGCCGGAATCTTCTTCCATCACGGATAGGACATCCCGAGTTTGATACGCAAGCGACTCCAGGGTTGCACGGATGAAATGCTCCTTCGACGTGCCTCGCGTCAGGCCGAATACGGCCCCTCGGACATCGCTGTTCCAGTATGGACTGCCGAGTCCGACAAAAGCTGGCACCACGTACACGCCATCTGTTGAGTTGACCCGACGCGCATAGGGCTCACTGTCCTTCGCCTCGCGGAACATACGAAGACCGTCGCGCAGCCACTGGACCGCCGAGCCGGCCACGAACACACTGCCCTCAAGCGCATACTGTACGCCGCCATCCAGTCCCCAGGCGATCGTGGTGATCAGCCCATGCTCGGATTTTACGGGCTGGTCGCCAGTATTCATCAGCATAAAGCTGCCGGTTCCGTAGGTCGTCTTCACCATGCCTTCCGAGAAGCAGGTCTGCCCAAATAGCGCCGCCTGCTGATCGCCGGCCGCTCCGGCAATCGGTACCTCGCGTCCGAAGAAATGATAGGAAACGGTATTGGAATATACCTCGGAAGAAGGCCTGACTTCGGGCAGCATGGCCACGGGGATATCCAGGAGCTGCAGGAGCTCCTCATCCCATTTCAATTCATGAATGTTATAGAGCATCGTACGCGATGCATTGGAATAATCGGTCACATGCGCCTGGCCTCCGGACAGCTTCCAGATCAGCCAGGTATCGATGGTCCCGAATATAATGTCTCCGCGCTCGGCCCGCTCACGGGCACCGTCTACATGATCGAGGATCCATTTGATCTTCGTTCCCGAGAAATAAGGATCAATCAAAAGTCCGGTCTTCTCCCGAACCATCCCGTCATGTCCGGCGGCAATCAGTTCCTCGCAGATGCCCGCCGTCTGGCGGGATTGCCAGACAATGGCGTGGTATATCGGTTCGCCACTATTCCGATCCCAAACCACGGCCGTCTCCCGCTGATTCGTAATTCCGATTCCGGCAATCTGATCCGCCTTCACGCCCGCTTCGGATAAGCATGTCGCAATGACCGCAAGAATGGAGCCCCATATTTCATTGGCATTCTGCTCCACCCAGCCCGGCTTGGGAAAATACTGCGGAAACTCCTTATGAGCCGAGTGTACGATCTCTCCTTCCTTGTTGAACAGGATCGCGCGCGAGCTTGTTGTTCCTTGGTCAAGCGCCAGAATGTACTGCTCCAATCAACTTCTCCCCTTCCGCATATGCATTTAACCAAAGATAACGTGCAGGTGGAAACGTTGTCAAATCCATTATTCCGTCAGGGAGAAGCCTAGCAAGTCCTGCAGCAGGACCGAAGCCGCACCCATTAGCTTCTCATCCTCGCCAAGAGAGGCCAGACCAAATACCATGTCCTCCTTCAGAATCGGAAGCGCGTGCCGGTCTATATAGCTGCGAACCATTTCCAGCAATTCCGGATTTCCATGCGCCATGTCCCCACCCAGGATTAGCGCTTCGGGATTAAACATATTGACCAAATTGACGATGGCTGCTCCCAGTAGCTCCGCCACTTCCTCATTCAGATCCCTTGCCAGCTTGTCCCCTCTACGAAGAGCTTCCTTGAATACGGACGGAACAATTTGACTGTAATCTCCCCCGCTCATCTCCTGGATCAGCGTCGGTCTCCCCGTTGCGATCGCCGTAATAATTCGCGAATACACGGCCATCCAGCTGATGTAACTGTCCAAGCAGCCTACATTGCCGCATTCGCAGCGGATTCCGCTGCGGTTTATGCTCGTATGCCCGAATTCGCCGGCACCGCCATGCTTGCCCCTTAGGAGATGATCGTTAATCAAAATACCGGAACCCAGCCCGTCGCCAATGGAAATATAAATCAGGTTCGCGAATGCGTAATCACCAAATCGGCGTTCAGCCAGCACAACGGAATTCATATCGTTCTCCACCCAGGTTCGCAGCCCGTAGCGGTCTTCAACCATCCGTTTCAACGGAACATCGGTCATGCGAAGTTTTGTGTTATAGTGCACCATGCCCTGACTATCACTCACAATGCCCGGCACGGTAATAGAAATCCCAACACACCGCTCTAAGTCTACTTGTCCTGTCATGAAGTCGTCCATCAGGCTCAGCAGCCGCTCGATAACGGCTTCTCCTTGGAGCCCGGCTAGAGGATGCGTTTCCTTCTGGAGCACCTTCGCCTCCAGATTCATGCGGGCCAGCATCATAACCGAATTCGTTATCGCTACAGCGAACAAATAATGATTATCCGGATTGAATTTAAGCAGAATGGGTTTTCTCCCTCCGCTGGAGGAGCCCGTTCCAATCTCGGAAACGTAGCCTTCCTTGATGAGCTCCTGTACGGCTGAGGCGACCGTGGAGGGACTCAGCTTGTTTTTTTTGGCCAGATCGATTCTGGATATGGGTCCCTCTGTGCGAATCTTGTTCAGCACCATGGACCGGTTTAATGCCTGAATCAGCTTATGGTCACCTTTTTTCATATTGTTCAAGCAAGCTCAACCTCTCTATCGTTTCTTCGCATAGTGCGACTTTCTGTATCGGAAAAATGAGGGTAGAATCACTATAACATGTTCCACAACTGAATAAAAACTTATTCCATTACTCGAAATAAGATGTAATGTTAGATCTCATGCTGATTCTCTCATATTGTGAAAAAAAGAATTTAAATGGATTTGAAATCGCTGTCTTGAAAAATAATCGAGGTAATTATATAATCTTTCGCAATAGAAGCTGGTTGTTCTGTCAAGAAAGATAGCATATCGATGTTAACTTTTTTTGACTTATGGAATAACTATCGCTTTTTATTCCACATAAAGGGGGGCTTAAGGGGACCGATTCACTTCGAACAAGCTGTATGACCAACCACGCTTGATCAAAAATCATGTGAATTCAAGGAGGGTTATTTGATGAAAAAAAGAATGTCTGTCCTGATTTCGGTATTATTCGTGTTCACCGCGTTACTGTCTGCTTGCGGAGGCGGCAATGCCTCTGGAGGAGAAAACGGCAAGAAGGTCATCAGTGTCGCTCTGTGGGACGAAAATGTGCGGGACACGCTGGACAAGTCCATTAAAATTTTCAATGAGAAGCACCCGAATGTTGAAGTGAAAGTAACGTACACCCCATGGGCCGATTATTGGACCAAGCTGAAAACCAGCCTCGCCGGTAACAGCGGTCCTGACGTCTACTGGATGAACGGTCCTAACTTTCATTCCTATGCCTCCTCCGGTCTGATCAAAGACCTGTCTCCCCTAATTGAACAAAGCGGTCTGGACACCTCGGTTTATACCGAAGCGCTCGTCGATATGTACACCTATCAGGGTAAACTTCACGGACTCCCTTACTTCCAGGATTCCGTCGGACTTTTTTACAATAAAGAATTGTTTGACCAAGCAGGTCTCCCATATCCCGATAAGAGTTGGACCTGGCAAACCGTCGAGGAGAACGCAGCCAAGCTGACGGATAAATCTAACGGCATTTACGGCTTCATCGCGCCGATCGACAGCCAAATCGGATATTACAACTTCATCGCTCAAGCGGGCGGATACGTCATCTCGGACGATAAGAAATCATCCGGGTTTGATACACCCGAAGCGCTATCGGCCTTCCAGTGGGAGCAGGGCTTGATTGAAAAGGGTTATTCCCCAAGCGCCCAGCAGCAGCTTGAAACGAAGTCCCGCCAATTGTTCGGCTCCGGCAAGGCCGCTATGTTCCCGGGGATTTCGGTTAACTCCCCCGAGTTGTACAAGCTTCTCGGCGACAAACTCGGTGTCGCCGAACTTCCTGCCGGCAAGGAAAAGGCATCGATCGTTCATGGACTCGGCTGGGCCATCAACGGCAAGACCAAGGTCGAGCAGGAATCCTGGGAGCTGATACAGATTCTTTCCGGCAAGGAAGGCCAGGAATTACTTGCCGAATCTGGATTCTCGATGCCTGCGTACAAAGGCACGGAGGGCGGCTGGCTGAAGTCCATCCCATCTCTTGATCTGCAAGTGTTCGTAGACAGCCTGGAGTTCGCCGTACCTTATCCCGTATCCCAGAAAACCGCAGAGTGGCAGGACGCTGAAGTGAAGGAAATTCAGGCGGCTTTCCTCGGAAAGAAATCGTTTGAAGAAGCACTGAAAAATGCCGGCGAACAGATGAATGCGATCCTTGCGACAGAAACGAAATGACGAGTGGCCACGCCCAATACGGAAATTAAGAAAGGACGGTGCAGCCTGTGAGCTCTCCCATCACCGTGACCACAGAACCTCCTAAAACAACAACCAAGCGAAAGGTTGGGAAACTTGCCGTACACGAAGCTGTCTGGGGGTATATCTTCATTCTTCCTGTTGTGCTGGGCCTCGGTCTGTTCTATATGGCACCTTCCGCAGCATCTCTGTTCCTGTCGTTTACGTCGTGGGATGGACTAACTTCACCACAATTCATCGGATTCGATAACTTCGCAAATTTGATGAAGGACGACAAATTCACCGGTTCCTTGCTTAACACGATGCTGTATACCGTCGGTACGGTGCCATTATCCGTTGCACTCGCAACGGTGCTGGCCGTGCTCTTGAACCAGAAGATCAAAGGCATGGTCTTCTACCGCACCCTCTATTTCATTCCCGTGATCACCATGCCGATCGCGGTCGGCATGGTATGGAAATGGTTATACAACTCCGAATTCGGATTGATCAACCATGTGCTGGGCGTCATGAACCTGCCGCAGCCCAACTGGCTGTTCGATGAACGATTCGCCTTGTTCTCCATCGTGCTTGTCAGTGTCTGGAGCACCATCGGATACAATGCTGTCATTCTGCTGTCTGGTCTGCAGGGCATCTCCGGCAGCTATTATGAAGCGGCTTCGCTTGACGGAGCGGGGACGTTGTATAAGTTTTTCCGAATTACACTTCCTCTGCTCACGCCCAGCTTGTTCTTTGTCTTGGTCATGTCCTTCATCAATTCGTTCCAGGTGTTTGACCTGATCTTCATCATGATGGATCAACAGACCACGATGCTGGAATCCACCCGAACGGTTGTATACAGCATCTGGGAAGATGGCTTCAAATACTTCAACATGGGTTACGCTTCAGCGCAGGCCTTCATTCTGTTTATCGTTATTCTGATCATCACCATGGTCCAGATGTATATTCAGAAGCGCTGGGTCCACTACCAATAACAGGAGGTGTGTAGATGTGAATACTTCAACCAATACGGGGAAAGCAAGCCGTCTGGCGGTCCACATCCTGTTAGCTGTCGGGGCGCTGCTCATGATTATGCCGTTTCTGTGGATGATATCCACATCCTTCAAGTCCTTTGCGGACTCCATGTCCGTTCCGCCCAAATGGCTGCCTGTGGAATGGCACCCGGACAACTACCTGCGGGTCATCCAAACCATTGATTTCGGTACCTATTACTTGAACACCGTTATCGTGACGGTGGGGCGGACGGCTGGCCAACTCATTCTGTGCTCCCTTGCAGCCTATGCCTTTGCCAGCTTGAGATTCCCTTTCAAGAACGCCATCTTTCTCGCGCTCTTGGCCGTATTGATGGTCCCTTCCCAGGTCGTTATGATTCCGAGCTTTGTCATCATGCGCGAGTTCAATTGGCTGGACACGTTCTATGTGCTCATCGTACCCGGCATATTCAGTGCCTTCGGCACATTCTTATTGAGACAGTTCTTTATGACGCTGCCGAAAGACCTGGAGGAAGCTGCTAAAATCGACGGCTGCAGTTATTTCCGGATTTACTGGAATATATACTTGCCGTTATCCAAGGCGGCTCTCGTTTCCCTGGCGATCTTCACCATATTAGCCTCATGGAACGATCTGTTATGGCCGCTCATCATGACGAGCTCCGAGGAGATGCGCGTACTTTCCATCGGGATTTCCAGCTTCCAGGGACAGCATTCCACCGATTACCCGCTGCTGATGGCAGGCGCCCTAATGGCTACCCTGCCCATCATCATCCTGTTTATTTTCCTTCAGCGTTACTTCATTGAAGGCATTGCCATGAACGGGATTAAAGGTTAGAACTCGGTAAGCACGAACCATGCAAAAAAGGAGTGTACGGAAATGTTACAGGTGTTAGTTATTGGTGCGGGCGCCATGGGAAGAACCCATGCCGCCGCCTATGCTTTTATGCCGGGCGTTAAACTTGCCGGTATTGCCGATATCCGGGTGGAGGAAGCGCAGCAGAGTTAGCGGACAGACATGGCGTACAGGCCTATGCTTCATTCGAAGCAGCGGCACAAAAGGCGTCGTGGTATTTGAGGAGGTCTTCTGTGCTTTTTATCATTGCGCATCCGTCAATCCAGGTTCAAATGAATGCTTGAATAATATGGATAGCGGGGCTATAATCACGTGTGAGTAATCGAGTTACCGGAATATGTAACCAACATCTTATACGATCAGGAGTGAGGCAACCTATGATTAAAGCAGGCGTGCTAGGAGCGGGAGGCATGGGCGCCGTCCATATCAAAAACCTTCACGGGAACGAACACGTTCAGCTGGCTGCAATATGCGATACCAATGAAACGTTAGCGCAGCAGCAGGCCGAACTGTACGGCACAGCTTACTATACGGACGGCAGCACGATGCTGGAGCAAGAGCAGCTGGATGTGCTCTATGTGTGCATTCCACCATTTTGCCATGGTGATATCGAAGAACAGGCAGCCGCGAAGGGCATTCACCTCATGGTCGAAAAGCCGCTGGGACTGGACGCCCAGTCCGTCCGCCACAAAGCCAAGGTCATTGCTGAAAGCGGAATCATTGCAGCTTCCGGCTACTGTCTGCGGTACCTGGACACGGTTGCGATTGCCAAAGACTTTCTCAAGGACAAAAAAATCGGCATGGTACGCGCCCACTACATTACAACACCTGTACCAACTCCTTGGTGGCGCAAGAAGGCATTATCCGGCGGACAGCTGGTTGAGCAATCCACGCATACCATGGACTTGGTTCGCTACCTGTGCGGCGATATCACTCGCCTGTATGCCGATATGAAGCTGCTGCTGGTAGACGACATCCCGGACCTCGACATTCCGGATGTGGGCGCCATCCAATTCGTGTTGGATTCCGGAGCCGTCGGCCATATGCAAACTGGATTTATCCAGTTCGATCACCGCAGCGGAATCGAGATCATGGGCCGCGACTTCCGCGTCGTTCTGGACGGAACCACGCTCTCCATTGTAGACAAGGAAAAAGAAATCGTGTATCGGAGCAAAACGGACTTTTACAAAAACCTTACCAATGCCTTGATCGACGCCATTCGTAACAACGACCCAAGCCTTGTGCTGGCATCTTATGAAGACGGCTTCAAGACGCTGGAAGTGACGCTCGCGGCCAATGAATCTGCGGAAACTGGCAAACCCGTCATCCTACAACCATAATAAAAGGGGGCATGCTCATGGTCTGAAAACCTTGAGCATGCCCCTTAATTTTGAAATGGCATGGAGTAGCGCAGTAAGATATCTGCTCGTCAATCCCCCCGTTTCGCGTTCTTGTGCAAAGATATACTCGCCCCGCTCTTATAAACCAAGCGAAATATACTTCACCTCCAGGAACTCATCCATTCCGTAGTGCCCGCCTTCCCGGCCGAGCCCACTCTCTTTGAATCCGCCGAATGGCGCTTGCGCCGTCGAAGGTACTGGATCATTCACGCCCACAATCCCGTAATCCAGCGATTCCGCAATGTTGACCGCTTCGCCTAGATTCTGCGTAAATACATAGGCTGCTAATCCAAAGGGACTGTTATTGGCACGCTGCACCACTTCGTCTATCGTCCGGAAAGTGGTGATCGGCGCAAGGGGACCGAAGGTTTCCTCGTTCATGCACTCCATGTCGTCCGTTACGTTCATAATGACTGTCGGCTCAATATAATTGCGGCCCAGCTCCGGTAATGCTTGACCTCCTGCCAGTATGACTCCGCCCTTCTCTTCCGCGTCCTTGATCTGTCTTACGACTTTATCCACAGCGTCCCGGTTAATCAAAGGACCAATATCGACGCCGTTCTCCAGTCCATTTCCTACCTTCAATTGCTTGACAAGCTCAGCAAACTTCGCGGCAAACTCCTGCGCAATGCCTTCCTGAACATATACCCGGTTGGCACACACGCAGGTCTGTCCCCCATTGCGGAATTTAGAGGAGATTAATCCGGAAGCCGCTTGGTTCAGGTCAGCCTGATCGGTCACAATAAAGGGCGCATGACCGCCAAGCTCCAGCGATATTTTCTTGACGTTTGCGGCAGCTCCAGCCATCAGCTGTTTCCCCACCTCGGTTGATCCTGTAAAGGACAGCTTTCTTACGCGGCTGTCCGCCTGCCACACGCCGGAAATGTCGCTTGAAGATCCAGTTACGATGTTAATAACCCCGGCTGGAATACCGGCCTGATCTGCAAGCTCTACCAGCTTGATAGCCGTAAACGGCGTCTCACCGGATGGCTTGATCACCACCGTGCATCCGGCGGCTAGAGCGGGCGCCACCTTACGGGTAATCATGGATGCCGGGAAGTTCCACGGCGTAATCGCTGCTACGACGCCAACAGGCTGCTTCGTTACAATGATGCGTTGGCGGCTGGATGATCCGGGTATGGTCTCGCCGTAGATTCGTTTGCCTTCCTCCGCATACCAGGCCACAAAGCTGTTGGCATATTGTATCTCACCTGCTGCTTCCTTCAGCGGTTTCCCCTGCTCTGTGGTCATAATCCGCGCCAATTCATCCGTATGCTCCGCTATGAGCTGATGCCAGCGGCGCAGCAGTTCCCCTCGCTCATTCGCCGTTCTGCGGGACCACGCCGGAAAAGCATCGGCTGCCGCATCGACGGCCAGGGCGGCTTCCTTCTTGCCAGCCTTGGACACAGTACTTATCACCTTGCCATCCGCCGGATTATATACATCCATCTGTTCTTCGGTCTGAATCCATTGTCCAGCGATATAGATTTGATTTCGAAACATAGTAAAGACCTCCTCATCATCTCTTCATGGCTGCAAGTGACTGTTGATCATCATCTTCTAAGGTCACGATTCGTCCTTCTTATTATCCGTTACCCACTTACCCTAATGCAAAAAAATAAAACACCGGAGCTCATGTGAAAGCTCCAGTGTTTCTTATATTCATAACGACTACTTATTTAATCGCTGCGTCTACTTCCGTGATCATTTCGGATACGGACGTCAGGCCGCCACCGGAAAGATACCAGAAATCCGGATTCAAGTAAACGATGTTACCCTCTTTCGCTGCGTTCGTTGTATTCACAAGCTCGTTCTCAACGACCGCTTTAGCACCTGAATCCCCTTCGCCTGTGGCAACCGCTGCACCACGATCGACTACAAAGAGATAATCCGGGTTCATCTCAACGATGTACTCATTCGAAATGTCTTTACCATGTGTGCTGACTTCAATGTTAGGATCTACAGCTCCGAAACCGAACACGTCGTGCAGAATACCAAAGCGGGAACCTGGTCCGTATGCACTGATTTTGCCTTCGTTAGCCAGGATGATCAATGCCTTCTTGCCAGTTGCTGTAGCTTTCTCATTCAAAGCTTTGATGTTCTCGTCAATTGTAGCAAGTTCTTTTTCAACTTCTGCTTCTTTACCAAAGATTTGACCCAGCGTGTTCATGTTTGCTTTAAAGGATTCCATGTATTTGCTTGTATCCACACCCAGGAAGATGGTTGGAGCAATTTTGCTGAGTTCATCATACGCATCTTGCTGTCTGCCGGAAATGATGATCAGATCCGGTTTAATGCTGTTGATTTTCTCGAAGTCAGGCTCTTTCAAGCTGCCCACATTCTCATATTTCTTGTCTTCGAATTTGGACAGGTAGGCCGGGACATTCGCTTGGGGTACGCCCAAAACCTCAACGCCCAGTTTATCGACAGAGTCCAGAATACCAAAATCGAAAACAACGACACGGGAAGGATTCTTCTTAACAAGTGTATCGCCCAGTTGATGGGTAATCGTGATTTCTTCGGTTGCAGCCGGTGTATCTCCAGCTGCATCTCCTCCACCCGTGCCGCTTGTTTTATCGTCTTGACCACAAGCCGCGAGTACAAGCGTGAACATTGCTACCATAAATAAAGCCAACCATTTTTTCATTGTTTTACACCCCATTTTTATATTTAAAAGCTTTAATAATCAAACATATATTTGAACTTATGGTTGAATATGTAATTTGTTTCGCGCAGATTAAACTATGCCGTCCTGTATCCAAGGCAGCCCTGTCCTTGTATATGATTAAGGATTCCGTGCTTCTGTTCCCCCAGAATCCTTATCCTCTACTCTCTACTACCATGTCGCCTAGCCGTAGTAGACACATACCCGATTGTCATTAATCTCTTCGATCTCAATGTCCATGTCATAGATTCCGCGAAGCACATTGCTCTGAATAATGTTCTCGGTCTTCCCTTCGCTTTCAATGGCTCCATCCTTCAATGCCACAATGTAATCCGAATAAAAGGAAGCGAAGTTGATGTCATGAATCACGATTACAATCGTCTTGTTCAGATCAGCGACAAGCTTTCTGAGAATCTTCATAATCTGTACGGAGTGTTTCATGTCCAGATTGTTCAGAGGTTCATCCAGCAGGATATACTCTGTATTCTGGGCGATAACCATCGCAATGTAGGCACGCTGGGTCTGACCGCCGCTGAGCTGATGAAGATATTTATGCTGCATATCCCCAAGCTCCATATAAGAGATCGCCTCATCTACGTATTTCTCATCTTCTGCGTTCAATCTGCCCTGAGAGTAAGGAAAACGACCGAAGGATACAAGCTCACGCACCGTCAGACGGAGGCTGATATGGTTGGATTGTTTCAGGATCGAAACCTTCTTCGCCAGATCACCGCTCTTCCATTGGCTGACCTCTTTACCGTCCACCGTAATTTGTCCGCTGTCTTTGCCTGTTAATCTACTAATCATGGACAGCAAGGTACTCTTGCCAGCACCGTTCGGGCCGATAAAGGAAGTGATTTGACCTTTCGGGATCGTAACCGACACGTTATCAACGACTTTTTTGCCGCCATAGACTTTCGATACGTTCGTAACCTGGATCATGCTTTACTCTCCTTTAGTAGCAGGTATATGAAGTAGACACCGCCGATGAAGTTGATAATGACGCTGAGCGTTGTAGAGAACGTAAACACCCGCTCTACAACCAATTGACCGCCGACCAGTGCAATAATGCTAATCAGTATGGATGCTGCAATTAAATATGAATGCCTGTATGTCTTCATAACCTCGTACGCAACATTGACAACCAGGAGCCCGAGGAATGTGATCGGCCCTACCAAAGCGGTAGCCACCGAGATCAGAACGGCAACCACAATCAGAAGACGCTTCACAACATAATCATAATTCACGCCGAGGTTGATCGCCTGCTCACGGCCAAGCGCCAGCACGTTCAGGTACTTGGCAAATCGGGCAAAGTACAGCAAGGTCAGCACAACGACAATGACCGACAGGACCAGAAGCTCGGTCTTCACATTGTTAAAGCTGGCAAACATTTTGTCGGCCACAAACTGGAACTCGTTCGGGTCAATCAACACTTCCATAAAAGAAGACATGCTGGAGAACAGGGTTCCAAAAATCATGCCGATCAGCAGCAGGAAGTAAATGTTGTTTCCTTCCCTTTTGAACAGAATCTTGTATAAGACTCCGGCAAACAGGATCATCCCGCCGACGTTGATCAGAAAGTTAACGTTGCTGCCCAGTTTATACAGTGTGAAGGATCCGAAGACAAAGATGACGGTGGTCTGGATCAGTACATATAAGGAATCTAATCCCATAACGCTTGGCGTCAGTATCCGGTTATTCGTGACCGTTTGAAACACCGTGGTAGACAGAGCGATCGCTCCGCCGGTCAGAATGATGGCAAGCACCTTCTTGATTCTTCTTGGAAGCGCGTAATCCCAATTGCCGCCAAGATCAATGAACAGAAAGACTGCCACCAGGATGATTGCCGCTGCGGCCAACAGGCCGAGTTTGGCTTTATAAGTCATAAGCCTTTCTCCTCATCAGTAAGAAAATGAATATACCGCTTCCGAGTACGCCCACGGTTAGACTAATCGGAATTTCATAGGGATAAATAATGATCCGGCCCAGGATGTCACAGAACAGTACGAACCCGGCCCCCAGCAGCGCGGTATGCGAAAGGCTTTTTTTCAAGTGGTCTCCTAAGTACAAACTGACAATATTAGGTATGATCAGACCAAGAAACGGAATCACGCCGACCGTCAGCACGACAGATGCCGTAACCAGCGCCACGATGACCAATCCCAGATTCACAACTCTCCGGTAGTGAAGACCCAGGTTGGTTGCAAACTCCTCTCCCATTCCGGCCACCGTAAACTTGTTGGCGAACAGATACGCCAGAATCAAAAGCGGGATACTAATATAGAGCATTTCATACTGGCCCTTCATGATCATGGAAAAATCACCCTGAAGCCATGCGGACATATTCTGAATAAGATCATATTTGTATGCAAAGAAGGTGGCTATCGAACTCACGATATTACCAAACATCAGCCCTACGAGCGGGATGAAGATCGCATCCTTAAACTTAATCCGATCCAGTATCTTCATGAAGATAAAGGTTCCTGCCAGAGCGAATACAAATGCCACGAGCATTTTGATAAGCGGACCGCTTGTCGTGAAGACGAGCATGGCTACCAAAATCCCTAGTCTGGCAGAGTCCATCGTACCTGCCGTGGTCGGCGATACGAACTTATTGCGGCTGAGCTGCTGCATGATCAATCCGCAGATACTCATGCTGACACCCGCCAATATAAGACTGACAAGCCTAGGAATCCGGCTTACAAGCATAATATGCTGTTGTTGTTCTGTCATCGAGAACAGTTGCAGTGGCGAGATATCTTTAACTCCAATAAATAATGAGATTATCGAGAGTACCACAACGGCTGCAAATAAGTATCTAATCTTCATGGCTCTTCCTTCTATGCGTATGTCTCTAAATATCCGGGATCTCGCAATTTCCAACACCATTCTCATTGAGATTGATTATCAATCGCGCTCTGATATGCATTATATCATCCTCATTCTGGCTCGACAAGTGTAATTGAGAATCAAAATCAATTAATTTGTTCATACTTGTATATTTTGTTCATGAATTGTTCATAATATGAAGTTTCGAGAAGACATAGCTAATAGCCTCAGGTAGGAAGCACTCCTTTCGTTTAAACCTCCATATAATGAAGCTTCTCTAAAAGCCAGACGGATTCAATTCATATTTAATAGATGAGGGAAATTATATTTGATCAAAGTCGTTGACAATTACTCTAAGTTATATTAACATACTAACATAAATATTATTCCTAACTAAACGTAAGTTAATATGGAATGATAATTAAAATATTGCTAAATAAGCAACATGCATATTTGCTTGAAGTAAAGGACATCTTCTTATCAGGCGTATGTAAATTCGATTACACCAGGAGGTTTTTTTTCAATGTCTAAAGATTTTTCAACTGCACTCAAAAGTCGCCGTTCTTATTACGGGATTAGCAAAGAATCCGTTATCTCGGACGAGCGTATTCAGGAAATCGTAAACGAAGCGGTTAAGTATACCCCGTCTTCTTTCAACTCTCAAAGTGCACGCGTCGTTGTATTGCTTGGCGAACAGCATGATAAACTGTGGAACATCACGGAAGGCATCCTGAAGGAAGTCGTTGGCGATGAAGAAGCATTCAAATCCACTGCCGACAAAATGGGCGCATTCCGCGCTGGTTACGGTACGGTATTGTTCTTCGAGGACAACAACGTCATTGCCGGGCTGCAACAAAACTTTGCCGCTTATGCCGACAACTTCCCGATTTGGTCCAACCAATCCAACGGCATGCTGCAATTTGTAGTATGGACCTCCCTTGAAGCAGAAGGTCTGGGTGCATCCCTGCAGCACTACAACCCGCTAATCGACGAAAAAGTAAAATCCGAATGGAACATCCCGGAAAACTGGAAGCTGCTTGCTCAAATGCCTTTCGGTAAGCCGGTTGTTGAACCAGGCGAAAAAGAATTTGCACCGCTGGAAGATCGCGTGAAAGTTTACAACTAATTAAATAGATGAATAAGGCCGTCTACCTAAGTTCCAGTAACTTGGATAGGCGGTCTTTTTATAATGGGCAAAGATTGAAAAACCGATCACTAAGCGATACAATTAGTCAGGTAAGAACCCTCGAACTTTTAAGATAACAGAAGCTCCGGGCAAACTTGCGATAACCAACTACATAGGATGTTGGCTGTACTAGGGGTGCCATGTGCTGAGAGACGGCGGTTTGCCGTTAACCCTTAACACCCGATCTAGGTCATACTAGCGTGGGGAAGTGTAGCATTTATGTTTATTTCTTTTCGTAGGCATAACTGCACTTTCTTCATGGGGTGCGGTTTTTTTTGCGTGGACTTATATCATGGGGAGGAAATAACAATGAATGAGCTTGTATGCGGAACCAGTCGGATCGTCGGGTGCCGGTTCTCGGTATTTCCCATGACGGACCGGTTTGTGGAAGTCATCATGGGCGCACTAGATTCCGTGGATACGGGGAAGGTGTTGATTCGGACAGATGATGTGAGCACCTGTATTCGTGGACGTGCAGAGCATGTCTTTGATGTGACAAGGGCGATATTCGCCCATGCTGCGGCGAGTGGCGTGCATACCGTTTTTAATGGTACTTATTCCATCGGTTGCCCCGGAGATACGGACGCCGATGTATATATGACTGAGGATTCGACCCTCTTAAACAACGACATCGGGGAACATGCCGATATTGAGACTGCCTGCCAATTCGCTCTTTACCCCATGGGTACCGATAACTACATGGATGTCATCTACGGTGAAGTTAATCGTGCGAAGGCAGCCGGGACATTCGCCGGAAGCGTTCATTACGCCAGCCGATTGAGTGGGTCACTGGCCCAGGTGTTTGGATCGCTTGAAGAGGCGTTTTTACATGCGATTCAATCCGACAGCAGCCATTTGGTCATGACTGCGGTTGTGTCCGCACACAGCCCTTCGGTCAAAGCCGCATCGAATTGAGTTCTATTGAGGCAGACAAAAGCCCGGCAAGCGCCGGGCTTCCTGTCACTACTGCCAAGAACCTTGACGGTTTAAACCCAAGCACTCAAGATAATTACGAGCAGGATAAAGAGAACCAAAATCATTCCTACTGAATTGTTCCATCCACCGCCGCCATATACTCCGCTCATGAAGATCCCCTCCTGGATTTAAAGAATGACGTGATGTAATCACACTATTATAGTATTGCCCGTCTCGTGATAGTGTCACGGCTAATGTACCCCTCTTTTTATACTGGCAAGGAAATTCTATTCCTCATAACCGATGAGAAGCTTGCCTCCGTACGGACGGAGCATTTCCTCGGTGAATGCCATAAGAACTGAAGGATCATCCTGGCGATACATCGCCGCGAGCGCTGCTTCCAATCGTTCTCCCAAGATCGAGTCATAGCTGTTGAACAGACGGAACAGCGTTTTCCCTTCACCCGTCCACTCCCGGTTCACCCTAAGTACAAAATCACAGAGAATCGCCGCTATTTTGTGCACCGTAAACCACTTTTCGGCGTCCCTTCGGGGACTCTGCAAATCCAGCATGTACTCGGTTAGCATATAACGGTATTCGTCAATGTCGGTTAGCATCAAGGGTATGGGTCCGTAATTCAAATCGCTTCGGGCTTCCGCCCGCACCTCTTCCCCCTCAGGCAGCGCGAGCAGCACCGTCCCTTCTACGACCATCCGCTGCAAAGAAGGATTCGCCGCACTCACTCCCTCGTCGAAATATTCGCGATAGGAGGATAAAGACAATATAAATATTTCCGCGATCCACCCATGTGCCTCTATCGTCTTCCTGCTGAAATCATAACTATCTCGTTCAATAACCATGATGTCCAAATCGGATTGTTCATTATATTCGCCTCTGCTCGCGCTGCCGCCAAGCACAGCAAGCAAACAGTCGGGATAATCGTGTTGAATGATGCGTTCCGCTGCCTCTACCGGTTCCATCCTCATGACGTTTCCTCCATTATGATTCTGATCCTCCCGAAAAAAGGGCTCAAAATATCTAATTCAGCTAAAACCCTAAACGTACCTGAATCATATGGTAAATAAACGATTACCCTCATGTTGATGACAAGGAAGAAGGGATAGATGAGATGAACTATATTCATATGCTCTCCAAATTAGGTATGGGCAGTGCCCACCCGGGAGGATTCGAGGCAACCCTCCGAATGCTGAAGAATTATCCCATTCAACCGGGCAGCCGCATTCTGGAGGTCGGGTGTGGAACGGGCAGAACCGCATGCCATCTTTCGGAGATGGGGTATCAAGTAACAGCCATTGACCTGAACGAAAATATGATCAAAAAAGCCCGTGCAAGAGCCGAAGCGATGGAAATCGACGTGCAGTTCCAACAAGCGGATGTATGCGCATTGCCTTTCGAGGACAACCAATTCGACCTAATCATGGCCGAGTCCGTTACCGTATTTACGGATACTACGAAATCACTGCCCGAATATTACCGCGTTCTGGATCGTGGAGGCGTCCTGCAGGACAGAGAATTGCTGCTTGATAAACCCATGCCGGAGGCAAAACTTCAGGAACTGCTCGAATTCTTCGGTATTCCTAATCTCATGATGAGGGAAGAATGGGCGGACTCCCTCTTGGCTTGCGGGTTTAAACAGGAAGAAATTCTGGAGTACAACCACTTCAATGAGCAGTTAAAGGAAGAGCAAACACGTCATCTGGATACATTTGAACAGCGCGATAAAGGACTCCTGTTCGATGTGGCGCTCTGGGAAACGTTGTTCAAGCATGACCGCATGATCCTGGATAATACCGATTATCTCGCTTCCGCCTTATTCCGGGCTGTAAAATAAAATCACTTCATATCTGTGCATCAAGTGGGGATTCGCATATTTGCTGCGTATCCCCTCTCCCTCCTTAATTTCAGTACTTTCGACCTAATCCAACACTTTTTGTCAATTCGTTATATCTAGTTTTGCCTGTCGATGCTATAATCATGGTAAATATATCCTATGTTGTTGAGGAGGACTCATTCTTATGGCATGGTTCAACAGACTCCCTATCTCGCGAAAAATTACCGCAGCCTGTTTTCTCATTGCCGCTTTGTTTGCGGTTCCAATGCTGCTTGCATTTATTCTGATGGGTAAAGCAATCATTGGCGTGGTCATCGTCGTGGCACTAACCGGTCTTACTTTTCCTCTTTCTCGTCTTATTGAGAAAACGCTTACTAATTCCTTTGCGGAAATCTCCAGCGTTTCCGCCAAAATCGCCAAAGGCGACTTCACCTTCCAGGTAGAAGAGGTTGGGGGCATGAACGATCTCAGCCGAACGTTCAACAGTATGGTGGACAAGCTTCGAAAAATATTGCAGGAAACCTCGGATATCACCCGCCATGTCATGACGTCAAGCTCCAACATCTCGATTAAAAATCAGGAGCTGATTCAAGTGATGAATCAAGTCTCCTTATCCTCCAATGAGCTGGCCGTCGGCGCTAACGAAATATCGGAAGACGTAGCCGAAATGACGCATTCCATCGGTGAGATCGAAGAGAAGGTCAGCAATTATACGCATTCAACCCAGGAAATGAATACCCGTTCGATCGAAACGCTGGGACTGGTTGAGCAAGGAAGGGACTCCGTTGCCAAGCAGTCTGCAGGGATGGAGCGTAATATTGAAGCAACGGCCAAGGTCTCGGAATCCATTGATGCGCTGGCTAAGAGCGCCAGGGGAATTACGCAGATCACGGAGACGATCTCGGAACTTGCCGATCAGACCAACTTGTTATCCTTGAACGCATCCATTGAAGCGGCAAGGGCAGGCGAGCATGGCGCTGGCTTTGCCGTTGTCGCCCAAGAGGTGCGTAAATTGGCTGAGGAATCCACATCATCAACGCGGGAAGTATTCAATCTCGTACGGAGCATCGAATCGGACGTGAAACATGCAACTCAGAATATAAAAATTAATGAAGAGGTCGTCAGGCAGCAAACCGAAATGATCCGTGAAGCTGAGCTGGTGTTCATGGAGATTGTAAACAGTGTGCAGTATATCTCGGAACAGATCGCCGCTTTCTCCAAGGAGAGCGAATCCATGCTGGAAAGTGCGAAGAGCATTTCTTCCGCAATTCAGAACATATCGGCGATTACGCAGCAATCCGCCGCAGGAACGGAGCAGGTGTCGGCATCCATGAATGAGGGCATCTCATCGATCCAGAAGATGGCCGAGGAAGCAGAAGCGATGAATAATGCCGTCTTCCGGCTGCAAAAAACGATCAACATTTTCAAATTTTAAGTAGGGTACAGCCTACATCATGTCTATTACTTTCGAAGCAGCAAACGAACCGAAAATGCGAAAAATGGCTGTGCAAGGATACCATCCTGAGCACAGCCATTTCTTCATTGGACCCTTTTTTTTAATCTGACGAACCGTCCGTGTGAGCAGACCCTTCATATGGGACAGCCCCCTTATGTATCATGTAAATACACCTGCATTATTGCTCGCTCCATAACCGCGCGATATTCACAAGCCGCCCTTCTTCAAACTCGACTCGATATATATCGGGCAGCGTCATTCCTTGCCAGAAATGATAATCGAATCGTTGATCATAATGCTGCAGCATAAGTGTCATAATGTCGCCGTGCGTGCCAATCACGACACGCTTTCCTAAATGCGTATTCAAGATTCCCTCTAGCACCTGGACTGCTCGGCTTTGTGCGGCTTTGCTGGATTCCCCTCCGGGAAAGGACGTGGTTGGATCCTGAAACAGTATCTTTTTGGCATCGAGGAAGGAATGCCTCTGAAAATCTCCGACCTTCCGTTCCCTTAAGTCCTCTTGCTCCGCAATCGGGAGTCCTAAAGCATCCGCCAATGGTTGGACCGTGTCCTTGGCTCGCTGATAAGGGCTTGAAGTAATAGCGTCAATCCCTTCACCCAGAAGCAATTCCTTGACTCGAACCGCAGCCAGGGAACCCTCCGCGGACAATCCCCGCGACCTTTCCTTCCCATCGATAAAGGGAGATTCCGCATGTCTCACAAAATAAATAGTCGTCATCCTTCAACCTCTGCTTCTTTATGAGCCTCACCCTTTAATACGGGCTCCAGCATCATCTCTACAAACGGTGTTAACGGCAACAACTCCAATGACTCCAAGGGAATCCATTTGGCTCCTAATGAGTCTTGGCCATCAGTGTCCGTTTTGATAACAGCTTGAAGATCCAACAGCTCGACATCATACATGATGCCGATGTGATGCAGCTCTTCCATCTGATTCGCCTCATACTGATATACGATCGTGTAAGATACAGCCGTCCGAATGCTCCCCTTAATTGGAGAAAGCCCAGTTTCCTCTAAAAATTCGCGCTGCAGCGTATGCTCCGGCTCTTCTCCGAACTCAATGGAGCCGCCCGGTAAATCCCACTTCCCCTTGTGTGGCCCTCTCGCTTTCTGGATCAACAGGATGTGATCATGCTGAATCAGTACTCCATAAACACCGAGATGCGTATGTTTCACCACGGTTAACACACTCCTTTTCTTGCAGTGAAGGTAATCCATTGACTTCGGAAAAGTACGTCTCTCCCATCCTTCACTTCCTGAATATCCTGCTGCACCTGCCGCCTCGTTAAGATCTCCCATTCCGAATACAGCTCATCAAGGATGGAAAAGACCCTGTCGGCCGACAGATTCAACTCAATTAAGCCCTCTTCCTCCAAACCTGTCTCCTGATCGATTTCCTTAACCTCTGTGCTCATCATTATGCAATGTACGCCCTGCTCCACGGTTCCAGCCTGGATCTGTTTGATCTTGGATACAAAGACTTCCTCGGAGCTCATATGCTCCAGACATGAGCATGCGATGACGTAATGATAAGTATCCTCGGCAATTTCATAGTGCTCTACGTCTGCCACAAGTGCCTCAAGATTTGAGCTTACGCCATGCAATACGGCATACTGCCGCAGCTTGTCAACTGCCGATGGCAGCAGATCCACGCAGATGACCTTCCCGTTCACTGCTTGAATCCGCTGCGCCACCGGAATGCTGTTACGCCCGACGCCACAGCCTAGATCCAGTACCCGCATCTCACGAAACGGCAATAATTCCAAATGATCCAGGACCGTCTGAACGGGCTTGGCTAACCAGCTCCCAGGTTGAAACAGTACGGCTTCTTCGTACAATGTCTCGTGATACGATATTTCCTTTTCACGTGCGCGGTTGAATATGTCCATGCTATATCCCCTTGTCCTGGCCGTTATAACGTCAATCTATAAATTCCATATGGACCAAGCCCATTTCCTTGCTCGCTGCAACTCCTGCTAGGATACCCTTTTCTAATCTTTGCTTATCGTTAGCTGCGGCCACTGATCCTTCCATTGCTTCTTCCCTACCCGTTCCAAATAATAGCGTCGCTTATGAAAGTTAGGGCATCTGCGAACCCGAAGCGCAAATAAATCCTCCAGTCCGTAAGGACAGCAGAGCTCAAGCTCTCCTTCGGCGTTCATCCTTGCCCCGACCGCGGTAGCCGTCTCCGTCCAATGAGCTAACGCATCATGGGTCGAGTGATAGGGCTCATCTCCATTCTTCACATGCATTCTGGCCTGATTCTTGACCGACCATTTCGGATTCCCCGTTGTTGTTCTTAGAAGCTCTTCCAATCGAATATCCCGCGCTTCAGACACATCTTCCGGATCGAAATACACCACATCGATATCCGTATGCCGATCCGTCCCTTCTAACCCATGAAGCAAGTCCCACACATAATTTCGTATGTAGCCTGCAGCAATATAGCATTGCGGCAGCCCTAAGTCGCGAACGATGACCAAATCCGTCATCAATTGCTGATGCTGGCTTATGTAATCATTTAACCGTTTCTCTAACATACCATCCACCGCCAATGACTTGATATTCTTTTCTGCCCTCTTACCATTCAACTGCCACATGTTCTTATATTAGTTAGCTGCAACTTGAATAAGAGCGTACCCTAAAATCCTGTATTCGTGTAAAAAAGCATAGACCGCTTCACGAAGAGAAGGAAACGGTCTATGCACACTCATAGATATAACTATTATATTCCAGATAATCCCTGAACGGCAAGAGAAAGCAGGGATTATGGGACGCAACGGGTGATACCCGAGCTGCATGTTGGACAGAAATCTGAGCATGCATGCGCCATAACAGCTTCAACTTGAGCCAGATTGACTTCGGTATGCTCATGTAAGAGAGCTTATAAGCCGGATTTCGGACAGCCATGCACGAAATAATCCCACTACCGAACAATCAAGGCCAGTGGTGTTAGCTACACAGCCGCATCCACCCGCTCCTGTGAAGCGCCGTCGCAGCGCTTGCACACTTTCAGGGCAGTCCCGTCCGATTTGGTTCGGGGATACAACAATTTAGTTCGGGTACTCTTGCACACCGGACATGTACCGCGCGCGCGAGTTGGTAGGTTCCACAAGGATTTGCCTCTTTTTTGTTTTGCCATTTGTCAGATACCCCATTTCATAGATTCATTATTATCACTCTTACATATATGAAAGGGTTCGGCAGAACATGTCGGGCAGTTCCATTTAGATCTCACATAATATGGCTCACCACCATTGCAACCTCATCAGATCCGGAATAGATGATGAATCGCCGTCATGGACACCTCCGTCGCACATTCGAAAAACGAGTGGGGTAAGATAACAAAAGCGAGAAGGCAAATGAAGACGCCCTCCCGCTTGTGCAACGAATTACTTATTTATAAAAGCCACAATCTCTTCCTTGGACGGTATGGAGGCTTGCGCGCCTGGCCGGGTCACCGTCAGTGCAGCCGCTGCAGTTGCAAACTGAAGCGCTTCTTCCGTTTCCAGTCCCTCCGTGCAAGCTGCCGCATAAGCACCGATGAAGGTATCTCCTGCCGCCGTGGTATCCACGGGTCTGACGCGGAAAGCCGGAACGGTGAAACGCTCGCCTTGTGCATTCCCATAGAAGCAGCCTTGCTCGCCAAGGGTGATGATCACGTTGGAGGTGCCTCTGCCGATAATCGACGCTGCAGCCGCATCTGCTGAAGCAGCGTCCTCCACCTTCATGCCGCTTACCACTTCAGCTTCCGTTTCGTTCACGATCAAAGTATCGAGCAACGGCAACACGTCATGAGGGATCTTTCGCGCAGGCGCCGGGTTCAGCCAGACGCGAACGCCTGCCTTGCTGGCCGATTGAATAACATACTCCGTCGTCTGCCACGGAACTTCATTCTGCAGCAGCACAGCGTATATTCCATCCCAGTTCACCTCAGTCGCTACGTCTTCTTCGGTCAACCGCCCATTGGCTCCTTCCGACAGCACGATATAATTCTCGCCTTCCTCATTGACCGTGATGATCGCAATCCCCGAGGTGCCTGTCTTGGAGAGGATGGATGTAACGCCAACCCCGCGCTCCTCCAAGGAAGCAACCAGTGTATTCCCAAAAGGATCAAGACCAACCGCGCCGACCATAGCACAATCCGCACCTGCTGAGGCGGCAGCCACAGCCTGATTCGCTCCTTTCCCCCCAGGAAAAAAAGATGTACCCCTGCTGTGAATCGTTTCCCCGGGCCGGGGAAACTGCTCTACATTACTCACAACATCCATATTAATGCTTCCAATGACAACTAGCTTGCGCAAAGATAACCTGCTCCCTTCTCTTAAACCGACTTCGGCTCTGATGTACGGACGTGAACATCCCTAATCTCGTTCTCGCCATCCTCCAAGCAGCCAAAGCCGAACATGCCATGACCATAGACGGTTTCCTTGCATTCTAGCACATTGTCTCCATTAATATACAAGATGAACCGATCCTTTTCGGATACCAGCTTCAGGCGGTATTCTTTCCCCCATTCCCAATCGTATCTTGCCGTAATCAGACGCTTGATCCCGAAGTCCTGTTTGATAAACGATACGGAATTCGGACCGTCGAACCCGGCCAGATAATGCCGCATGACCCCTTGCGCCCTTGTAATCAGACAATGGCTGGTGCCTGATATTGGTCTAATGGTCGCTTCAATCTCCATATCTCCGGCATAGTAATTGCCGGAATAGGACGAGGTATCTCCTTCAGATATACAATGCAGTGCTCCGTCACGCAGCTCCCATTTTCCTCGATGATGAGAGAATGGAGTGACAGAAGCGAACTCTTTGGCCTGCTTGGCAAAATCGATCGTATAATCCGCCGCTCCCGTGATGCGGAATTGCCCGACTAACAAACTACCGATAGCGCGGTTCAATAGCGGCGACGGGCTCTCGAGTATCCAGCCGATTTCATCGATCATGGCGCCTTCGGTATCCGGAATGACGAATTGAATCGTATTCCACTCTCCGCAAACCGGAGTAACGGCCTCAAGACACACATCTTCCTGTGTAAACGTATTCCGTACATACGGGGTCAGTCTTACCGGTTCACCCTCCCACTGGTCGACATAAATTTGGGCGGATACGGTCTGCCCGCTATAGGCCAAGGGGGCAAAGGTCGGCTTATATTTCTCATCGTTAAACTCCGCACGCCGATAGAACGGTTTATAGTAGATTTTGCTGCTGTCGCCTTCTACCAGTCGGTCAAAGACGACTTCCAAGGATCCTCGACCAGCATAGGAATTCCTGGTTGTATGGCGCAAGACAGGCGTCTTGAACGAATTGCTTGTCCGAAAGCCGTGCGTGGACCCCGGCAGGTCGAAATCGAAATACACCTCGCCTTGCTTCACCCGCGACACCAACGCTTCGGGTGCCTTCTCTCCATTGAGTCGATAGCCAAGCAGGGCAAGCTCTTTGGCGAATGTCGGAAAATCCACCAGATTCAAATAACCGGATACACTGGAAGCCACGATGAAGTCATTGATCGGCTTGCGATAATGATCCGGAATCCCCGCCAGGCCGCCGTAAACGCCTATGATCGTGCCCACGTTTCCTGCGTTGCAATCGGTGTCCCAGCCACACATCGATGCGATCTCGACCGTGCGGGCAAAATCCCCCTCGCCATATAGAAGGGCAAGCACGCACACGCCCGCATTCGGGATAATGTGGCATACGCCAGTATACTTATCATATCCCCAGTGATCCTCCAAATATTGACGGCAAGCGCTGAAATCCGATGGATGCTCCCGGTGGAAGTCCATCACCGCATGGACCACGCCCGCATAGGTGGAGTCATCCGGAATCATGCGAAGTCCTTCCGCGATAATCTCATCCATGGATGAAGCATCAAAGGCTTTGGCTATGCAAGCAGCCATGAAGCGGGCGCCGTACAGCCCGTTGCCGTCGTGCGAGACACTGGCGGCTTTTTCCGCATAATCCGCCGCTTTCTCCGCCTGACCCGGGAACAGCAGGCCCCAGGAATCGATGAAGATCTGGCCGCCAATCTGCTCCGCCATCTCCGTGCCGTTGACCTCAATCGAACCGGAGCGGGGGGCTGAAATGCCTTTGCGCAGATTAACATAAGCACGGTGCTCCGTACTGATATCCTCGCCGCCCCACCAAAACATGCCGATCCCTTCCCTTGCGTAGTTGAGCCATGCCTTGCCAACATCTTCTGGCTCAAGCTCTCGGTCCGTCGCATCGTCATACAGCGCGCGAATAAAGAATACCGGTCCGTTCGCGTCATCGTCGGCGGCAAAGGTTTTGTACGGCTTCACGTAATCCCGGATATCGCCGTACACATCCCGAATGCGTTCGTAAGTCCAAGCAACCGGTTCGATGGGGGCACCGAGCCTGATGCCAATGTTCATACCGATGAATCCTGCATATACCGTCTCCAAATAATGTTCAGGTATCATTTGCTCTCCCTCCTAGCCTTGAAACCATATATTTCCACATGAAAAGCTAACGATTAATAATTTGCTTTCGGTTCTCGTTGATCCGCAGATCATCCTCGATGATCTGCTCGGCAATGCCGCTGAACCTGTCGGCGATGGCACACAGGTCCAAGCGGTTCACCTTATTCAGCTGCTCGATATCTTCCTTGCGGATAACCTCACAGCCGTACATGGCGCCCAGGATGACCCCGGCCATAACGCCGATCGAGTCTGTGTCACGCCCGGAGTTAACCCCGTCCAGAATCGAACGATAGTAATCGCCGTCATTGAGCACGATAAACGCTAGTGCCATCGGCAGTTCTTCAATCGACCATAGACGGCTCGGTGTATAATGATTGCTTGGGATGCCAACCTTGTCGATATGACGGCTCACGTCATCGCCCATCGGCGAATACTTGAGCATGATCGCCTGAAACATCTCGATCACTTTGTCCATGTCATCCCGCTCCTGCCGCAATTCGCGGGCGGCTTGCGTCATTTCCACAATGGCTGCTTTCGTGCCGTCTTTTGCCAGGCTGATCGCGGTGCGGACAATATCGTCCACACTCACCCCCGGCTCAAAGGCCTTCGCCACACAAGCAGCCAGAACGCCTGCGGCTTCCAGACCGTAGCTGCTCTGATGACCCATCGCAAACAGGATGGCTTCATCATAAGCCGCCTTGGGATTACCGGCATTGACGATCCCGATCGGGGCGATGTACATCGCCGCCCCGCAGTTCACCATATTCCCGATGCCCCCTTCTCTCGGATCGCAATTGGCCAGCACATGACGCATGAAGATGTATTTTTCCGGATAGAACAACCGGTCAATGATCAACGTCTCCTCATTCAGCTCCGGGACAAACGTCTTGCGGAACGCAATCTCCTTCACGAATTCATTGCCCATATCATAGGCATCCAGATGCCGGCCTTCAGTAAGATAAACATTCATGAGCGCAATGGTCATCAGCGTATCGTCCGTGACAATCCCGTCGCCCCTTACCCGTCCAAGCCGGACGTCGGCAGGCAGATCCATCTTATGCCATCTTGTCATAAGAGATTCCACGCGTCCGTATTTGGACTTGATCTCCTCGTACGTCAATTTCTCGATTGGAGCTCCCATTGCGTCTCCGAGCGCGGTGGATACCACCACGCCCCTCACCCGGTCACGAAACAAAGTCATAGTCATAGGCTCCTTACTTGATGTTTTCGTTGGCGTATTTCGTAATTTCTGCACCGCCCGCAGCATTCCAGGCTTCAACGAATTGGTCGAATTGGGACAAGTCCTTCTTGCCCGTAATAAAGTCCGTCGAGTATTCCTTGTACAGGTTGTTCATTGCGTCCCAGTTGGCAATGAACTGCTCGGGAATGATAAAGTTGTTGTCTTCCGTGTAGAATTCGGTAGCCATTTTCAGCGATTCGGTACCCGGCTCACCCAGGAGCGGCGTTTTTAATGGGGGTTCCGATTGGATCTCGGTTGGCTCCCAGAAACGCGCATACCATTCGCTGTAATATTTCTCGTTCAGCTCGATCTCGCCGTCAACCACCTTGTAATGCTCATCTACGAAACCGAGGCGGTCCAGCATTTGGCCCTTCGGACTTGCAAGGTAATCGAACACCTTGAACGCAACGTCTTTATGCGGTGACTGCGAAGAGATCGCAAGCCCTCTGGATTCCTTCGTCACGTCGGTTGCCCCGAAGCCCTGCGCTTCGCCCTTGGCCGGCGGCAGCACGATCAGATTGGCGTCCTCTCCGCCCAGTTCCTGCATTCTTCCATCATACAAATCGATGATTTTACCGGCTGTGCCCGTGATAACGGCAGCTTCCCCTTTATAGAAGGCGTCCTCCTTGGTATCCCATTGCTTTGTAATGAATTGCGGGTCCAGCAGCCCTTCCTTGTAGAGCTTATTGTAGAACGTCAGCTTTTCTTTTTCTTTCTGAGAAACCTTGGAATACTCATAAGTTCCGTCTTCCTTCTTGAGCCAAGTCGTATCCAAACCGAAAGCCGTATTGAAAATAAAGTTGATCTCGGCAATATCGCCTGCTGCCGTCAGCGCGTAGCTCGGCTTTCCTTCACCCGGCTTCTTCTCCACCAGTTCCTTGAAGAAGGCATAATAATTGTCGACACTCGGGTTCTCCATCAAGGCCTTGGAGCTCTCCATGGCATTAAACCAATCCGCCCGGATGACCGGTGTTTTAGGTGCGAGCGGTTTGATCCACAGCAGATACGGATAACTTGCCATCCGGGTCTTGTTGTGCGGCTCCATGATATTTTTGATGTGGGTTGAATTTTCAATGTAAGGTGTCAGATCTTCCAACAGACCTTGATCGGCAATTTGCTGGTCACCGCCCTGGAAATAGATGATATCCGGAATGGTTCCGCCCAGCAGCAGCAGATTCAGGTTCTCGGCATAACTGCCTTGTGCCAGATCCACAAGCTCGAATTTCACGTTCAAGCCTTCGTCTTCAGCCAGGGATTTCTCCAAGGTCTCGAAGAATTTAACCGAAACGGGGTTTGCCGTTCCTTCATCCTTGTACACGATCTTCAGCGTAACCGGATCCCCGGTCCCGTCAGACTGGGCGGTTCCGGGTTCAGTTTGACCTGCTCCCGGCGTGTTTGATTTCGATGTACATGCCGACATGACCATAACCAGCATGGCAACGATGAATAACAGGCTTAATTTTTTCATGTTCATCTTTCTCCCCTTTTTTGAATTTGAACATTCATGCCTTATAAGTTAGCTGCCTTCGCCTTCCCGCTTAATCCTTCACTCCGCCCTCCAGTTCGCCTTTCGCGTAATATTTCAGAATGAACGGATATAGGAATAACAGCGGTACAATCGCAATCATGATCGTACCTGCCTGCAGGGAAGCAAAATCAAAGTTGATCGAGCTGTCGAACATGTTTTGGTTGCCGATCAAGGACGTATTATCCTTGCGGACAACAAATTGTCTGAGTACAACCTGCAGCGGCCATTTGGTTGGATCCGAAATGTAGAGCGTGGCTCTGAAATATTCGTTCCAGTGATATACCCCGTAGAACAAACCCAATGTCGCCAGCCCCGGTTTGGACAGCGGCAGTATGATCTGACTATATAAGCGAAAATGACCTGCGCCGTCGATTCGGGAAGCCTCCAGAATCTCCTCCGGAATGTCCTGAATGAACCGCATAAGAATAAAGAGATAGTACACGTTGACCGCTTTGTACAGGATCAGTGACGTGAGCGTATTCATCAGTCCGAGATCCTTTACCAGCAGGTATTCGGGAATCATGCCCGGCTCGAACACCATAATGACGATCAGAAAGAACAACACGACTTTTTTACCGATAAACTCGGTTCTGGCCAGCACGTACGCTGCCATGGAGGTCAGCAGCAGATTCAGGAATGTACCCGCTACGGTAATCCATACCGAATTCAGAATACTGCCCGTAATCAAGGGATTGGACAATAAAAGTTGGTAATTGATCGTTGAGAATCCCTTCGGAAAAATGTCCAGTCCGCCCATCAAATGGGCTTTGCCGGGATCGGTTAAGGATAGCGCCAGCAGATTCAGGAGAGGAACCAATACCATGAGCGTAAACACAAACAACATAAGATAAATAACGATTTTCGAAACTTCCAGTCGTCTCATCGTAAATCCCTCCTTTACCAGACGCCCTTGCCCGAGAAGCGCTTCGAGATGAAATGCGTGCCCAGGATGAGGATGATACCGATAACGCCCTTGAACAGACTCGCTGCGGTTGCATAAGCAAATTGTCCGTTCCCGATACCGATTCGGTACACATACGTGTCCAGAATATCCACCACACTGATGATGGAATCGTTCATAAAGTTAAACACCTGATCGAAACCAGCATTCATGAAGAAGCCCAGATTCAGAATGAAGACGGTTACAACTGTACTGTATAAATGAGGAAGCGTAATGAACCTCATCTGCTGTAAGCGGGTCGCCCCGTCAATCTTGGCTGCTTCATACAATCCTGGGCTGATCTTCATGATGGCTGCCAGATAGATGATGGAGTCCCAGCCGGCGCTTCGCCAGATTTCGGAAAATACAAGCACCCAACGAATATGCTCTTTACTGGTCATGTAATCAACGGACGGCAGTTGAAAGAAATTCGCAATCAGATTGACTCCGCCTTCGGCAGGATTCAAGAGGCTGATCCAGATCCCGGCAATAACGACCCAGGATAGAAAATGCGGCAAATAAACCACGGATTGCACGTATTTGCGGTATTTCGAGCTTCGAACTTCATTAATAAGCAGCGATAACATGATTGGGATCGGGAATACGAATACGATTTTCATCAAACTGATGATGATGGTATTCTGCAGTACGCTTGTGAAGGCGGGCGAGCTGAATAGCGTCTTAAAGTGCTTCCACCCGACCCACACATGATCCCCCAGAATCCGGTAATCCTGAAAGGCAAGCTTCATGCCGTATAGCGGAATGATGTGAAAGATAAAAAAGTAGAGCAGAGGCAGCGACAGCATCGCGTATAGAACCCAATCCTGCCTTAAGCGTCTTAACACCTTCATGGCTTACCCCTCCTCCAGATGTTCAATGGATAATTTCATGAGGGGAGCATGCTGCTGGGCTCCGTACACGTCGCGGTCGCCGGCACTGCCGGACGATATATCCCGCGACATCGTGATTTTGAAACCCAGCGCCTGGTCGAAAAATACCAGGTGATGAATCTGCTCCTCCCGTATCTGATACAGCTCGCATATCGTCCGTTTTGTAATGATGCCGGACTGTTTCACTTTGTCATATTGCTCTTTGGAATCAAACAACACGTCTAAAGTAATTTCGAAGGGGCCTGAGTTTTTGCTTCGCAGCACCTTCGCCAAATCGCCGAGTTGAGTCATGGTTTGATCCTCCTTATCGATGCTCTATCCGAAAAGCATTATTGTTCATTTCCATCAGATGGTAGACGGAGAATTCATAGACAGGACCGAACTCGATATCGCTTGGCGCGAAGGGAAAAGCCAGATTGCCTGCCGTTGATTTACGGCCTTCGTATCCATAATGCAGGAAGGTGGAACGCACCGTGGCGCAGATGCTGTTCGCTAACTCCTGCGTCTTGGCCACCACTTCGAACATAACGCCGACCTCGTGTCCGACGAACGACTCAGGCTCCTTGCTTCCAAGAACACCGTTCTTGCCGTAGTTGTAAAATTGAATCTGATAATCCGATTCCGGAATTTCCCGGTAATATTCCCGTGCCTGATTGCGAACATATTCCTCAACCTCTTCCAGCTTCCCGATCAGGATCGGATCCCGGATCCCCGCCACCACGAAGGTCCGATAAGCGACGCGTCTAGCGCCTTCCAGCTTAATGAAATATTTCTCTGCCGGAAGGAACCGGCTGCCGGTAACTCGAACGATGCCTTTCTCCTCTTCCTCGAAGCGGCAATTCTCTAAATCCAGCGTAAATCCGGGACCATGCAGAATATAAGGGTGTTCCTTCTCATAAAAGGTATGTGCCGCAACGCTGGTCGGGCTGCACGTCCGGTCCGGGTTAAGCGACTGAACGGTAAACGAATCGTCGCTGATCGTGCCAAGAATGCTGTCTTTGGTTGTTCCCGGTTCCGCGCACAATGCGCCGCATTCCAATATTTTGCCCAGATGATAGGATAGCCCCGGGTCCTTGCCGTGGTAGATCCCGATCGCCGCGAAAGGCGAAGGATCATACGCCCTGCCGCAGACGATGATGTCCACGCCCTGTTGAAGCGCTTCCACAATAGGTTCATGTCCCATCTGGGCAACGATGCTGTTGGTGGAGTCAATCAACTCACTGGTGAGTGGCGGAATATTCGGACTTAATGCCTTAATCCGCCCTTCTTCCTTCGCCTGATGGATTTCCTCCCGGGTGAAGTCGGCCCATATGACGGACACCTTGGCCTGAAGTCCCCGCTCATCCAAAATTTCATCAATGATGTCGAGTGTCCAATTCACATGGGTCCGTGCGCCCGAGCCGCCGGCCGAGCCGATGATGATCGGAATTTTACGGGGCAAACCGTTCGTGAGCATAATATCCAGGTCTTTCTTAACCGCCCGCTTGCTGACGATCGATACGCCGGCACCCAACTTATGCGGTCCCCCATCCGTTGAGCCTGCATCAACAACGATGCCGTGCAGCTCGAACTCCAGTCCGTTCATGAAGGATTGTTCAGGAAATCCATATCCCAGCATGCCGCAGGGGGATAGAATTCGAATGTCTGTATTCATCTGCAGTCCCTCTTTACCAAAATATTCACCCATGACCATTGGATAATTGGATTATCCAATTTGTGCTAAAAGGGGTACGATTCTCCCCTCTTAAACATGAATGTAGTTTTTCTGTATGTTTTCTTTAACCCGGCTGAGATGGTTCAGCAAAGCCAGCTTTGCTTTTACCGGATCGCGTTCCTTAATAGCTTGCAAAATAAGTAAATGTTCTTCGTAGACCTCGCTCTTGCGACCCGGAATCTGGGCTGTTTTGCTCAGCGTCCGCTGAAGCAAATCCATATGCAATTCAATCATATTGACGAGGACCACGTTATGCGTGGCTTTAGCAATTGACAGGTGAAACGCCTGATCCGGCTTCGAGCGATCCTCCGCATTCTGATCAATCTCCCCCCACGTCGCGAAGGCTGCCTCAATCTCGGCGATATCCTCATCGGTTGCACGCTTGGCCGCCAGTTCCACGATTCCCGTCTCGAACAATTCACGTGCCTCTAACAACTCAATGATAGTCGCACGTTCGATATTATCCAGGATGCGGCTTCGATCCTCGGCAACATCCAGTGCCTTACTCAGGAAGCGCCCGCCGCCGGGTCTGGCTTCAATCAGTCCTTCGCGCTCCAGAATGCGGAATGCTTCCCGCAATGTCCCGCGGCTAATGCCAAACGATTGGGCCAGCTCCCGTTCAGTCGGAAGAACATCACCGGGAGCCAGATTTCCTTCCAGAATCAGATTCTTGATCTGTTCGATAACATCCTCGTACACCCGATGATATTTAATCTTCTTAATGGTCATATGACTACCCTCTCTATCCCTACTTGCGCAAACGATAATTGGGTGATCCAATTAACCGCATGTTTAGCATAAACGCATCGTAAAAGGCTGTCAAGCATAAAAATAGCGCTTACATTATCTTTTTGAAGGTGTTTATTGCCTGATTGAAGACATATGCCGGATAATTGGGTGACCCAATCATCTTCAGATTTTTCTTTTTCAAAATAAATAACCCTGGCTTTGGACGGAAATCCATGACAGGGTTTACGCTCTCTAGAAAATCCAATACTAGGGTTGCAGTCTTCGTTTTGCCAACATCCATCGAACACATCCATATAAGCCGCCCAATACAATAAAGCCTCCAATTGCAGCCACGGTAAGCCATTCGCTATTCCGCTCGATCATGCCAAAAGTTACTTGAGCCTGGAGGGATTCCGCCCGTTCATATTGCCTGGTTAAATCCAGTTCCCGCACATGTCTCTGTGTTAGCACCAGGCCTTGCAGGATCATAAATACAAAATAGCCTATGTATATCGCTGCAGCAAACAGCACGGATTCCATAACTACACGTTTACGAGTCATTACGATTCTTCCTCTCTCCTTCTGACTTTCTAACCACAACCATGGTCCTTATATCCACTTCACAATCTCACTGATCACATAAGCGGCCGGAATGATCACGAGCTGTGCCAGCATGGTCCCAAAAAACCTTGAAACCATCAGCATCGTATACACTTTGCCAAGCTGGTCCCTCGCTTCCTCGTTCCGAGTCGCCTTGTCGGTAATCAAACCAAGCTGGGGATCGATAAATATCGTTAAAATAATCGTTGCAATTCCGTTGATCAGTCCGGATGCTTGGGATGCCGTGGTGCTGTACTGAGGAACGAGATGTGCTGCGTACAGAGATGACAGGACACCTACTGTGTAAAAAGCGGTGACCACAATATTCAGCATAATAAACCGTTTAGGTATTCCTAAGTAACGAAACTGACTCCATTTCAAATTGGGCTTTCTTATGTAATGCCTTGTGTTCTTGAGCTGTCCAATGGTCACACTGGATACCAGCTTCGGAATCGATCCGGCGACCTCCAGCTTGCTGATGACTCTGCTGAACAGATTGACGAAGGTGGGAAACAACGCGATTGCGACAATCGTTCCGATCGAGGCGGCTAACAAAATCGCCCTGAAATAGGAAAGCACGTCAAACGAAGGATCCACCTTCGCATAATCAACAAACTTGGCCGTCAGCGGGGCTTGAACTAAGTTGGATGTTCGGGAAACCAGCACAATGATTCCCGTCAACGATAAGGCAACAGCAATCTTGTTTAGCTTCACCCCGGCATATCTTGCGGAGTATGACAAGGTTTCCGCCGTATGAATAATCATCGTCAGGACAAACACAACGATCAAGCTCTGTATCATAGAGGGCTCCTCCCCACCTGATGTTCAGTTCAAACGCCGTACCCTGTATTGTCACCAATTGAGTCTGTGAGCTCTAGCCCACTCTTTATATCTATCCGATTTACGATCGAATTAGTACATGCCCTCCCTGCTCTTCCAGCGTCAACGCCGTCCGACTATATATCTGATGCAGCTGCTGTTGAGTGATGAGACTGGCTTTGTGTTCAAATGTTACATGAAACCGTGAATTGCGTTCTGCAAGATACCGCAAATAGGCGTAGGCATCTCCATAATTCACATCATGATCCTGCTCCGGCAGGACAGGCAGATGATGCGTGAACTTGTCCCCATCATAAAATACGTTACTGTAATGGATCAAATAAACCTGAGATGCCATCCGATCAAGAAAATGATACGGATCAAACCCGTGAAAGGCCCTGCGGGTAATATCAAGCCTGACCGTGTCCAGCACAAACCCGATTTCAGGATAAGCGTGAAAGCTATCCACAAACACATCCTCGTAATCACCAAAAAAGTCATGCTCCAGCACAATGCGCTGCCCATAACGGAGCTGCAGCTCACAGAGGAACTCAAATAACCGCTTGGAAATTTCCCGGAATTTTGTTTTGCTCAATTGGTTGTAACTATAACGATGTGCAGGATCGGGAAGTCTCGGATATGGGGTAAAGGGCTCCTGGAAGACCGGATAAAATGGATAATGGAACAGCATATAATCTGCGCCCACACTGGATGCTAACTGAACCTCGGCCGAGATTTGTTCTAGTGCTTCCTGAAAGTCCCCGGACTCGGGAGCATTAACTTGAGGCAATCGAAATCCAGCGTCGCCGAGAATCGGGGCATGCACACCGAAAGCGATCCGCTGGCTGCAGCAATAATCGCTGACCTGCAATAATGCCTCCCGATTCGGAAAGCTGCATATTTCCATCCCGCTGATATGCTGGTCAGCAAGCTCATCCCATCGTTCTTCCGTAAAGTGATTCCACATCCCTACCTGTAAACGCCTCGGAATCATGCCTTTGCCCCTCCTTTGACTTTCCTCTTATCCATGCCGAATCATGGATCCATAATCAACGCTGACTCGACTGTGCGTCTCGGACGACAGACGAATTGCATCCAGAACAGCTTGAACCCTGTGGCCATCCACGAAATACGGCATGTTCAACGTCGGTTTATTTGCAGTTATGCTGTGGTACATGCCATCTATCATCTGATAGAAGCCGTTATAATAGTGCACTGCCGGAGCCTCCAGGTTAGCCGGAGGGTCAAACGGATCAATCGGGATAGATTCAAATGCCCCGCCAAAGCTGCATTCGAGGGTATGGTCATCTCGCATCCTCAGCGTCCCCTTCGTTCCGTAGATCTCTAGCGTCCAACCGACTCCGCGAATTCCCGGGAAAAACACATCCGCAAGGACAGAGGCTCCACCCTTAAAACGACCCGAAAAGGTAAAGGCATCCTCAGCGTCCCTGAACTCAAGCCCTGTATCTCCCTTATAGGCAGGGATCTGGGTTCTCAGGTCGCCGTACACTTCTATAATCTCCTCGTCCATCCACCATAGGAGTGAATCTACCATATGCGAACCGATCGCAAACAGGAATCCACCGCCATCCTCGCGGCGTGCTTCCCATCCCCGGTAAGAATTAGCCAGTACAGAGTATCCGGAGAAGCTCCCTGTATATTTGATATGCTGAATATCTCCCAGCTTTTTATCTTGCAGCATCTGTTTTATTCGTTGCCGAATCGGCGTCCATCTCCATTGAAAATTAACGAAAGCATGTCGGTCCAGCCGTTCCGACTCTCTCAGCATTTGTAACGTTTGCTCCGTATTCATGCCCAGAGGTTTCTCTGTCAGGACATGGTGGCCGGACTGCAAGGCGAGCATCGTCATTTCATAATGATGGACGGGTGCCGATACGATCGATACCAAATCCAACGGCTCACTCTCCAGCATGTCACGCCAATTCCTGTAATATGGAATTCCATTCCACAAGCGGTCCTCCGTGCGTTGTCGATGGACACTAGCAATGGATTTCACTTCTATCCCCGGGTGCAGCTGAAGAATGGGAGCATGAACGGTACCGCCAAATCCGGTCCCTATAATTCCTACTGACAATGTCTTCATCTTATGAAACCTCCTAACATCAAGCTACCCGCCTGTTGTTATTTTAACATTATTTCCCTCTCCCGTACCCTGTGACTTTGGCCAAGCCTAACTTTTCAATGGTCTAATGTACCCCTGCATCGTCGATGTTTTAAGTTTAAACGGTTGTTGCTTAGATCATAATGGAATTATAGAGGTTTATGTTTAAACGACGCTAATGTTGACTTAGCAGGGGGATCAACATGTGGAAAATGGTGCTTTCCTACCTTCCGGATTGGAAGGTTTTTATGCAGGGTTTCATCGCATTGGTAATTCCGTATATGATCTCAAGGTTTTTTAAATGGATTCATAACTCAAAGGAAGACTGAGGAAATGGCGGGTATCAACAATGAAACAACATGAGAATGAAAAAAGCAAAACATTGAGTTCTGCTCAAGCCTCATTAGAGCATTTTACGGGGAATTTCGCCTTGGATCTTGAACTGGTAAGAGAAGCAATCGGCCATAACTCGGATGTACACTTTAGGGAGTTTCATATTGGAGGCACTGGCATTTGTGCGGCCCTCATTTTCGTAGATGGACTGTCGGATAAAGAACTCATCGACAAACACATCATGAAATCTCTTATGGTGAGCTTCTCCGAAAAAAATAATGAGGATCCATCTTTTGGGCAAGGGACCGTTTCTAAAGAGTTTATTAAAAATCAAGTTCTTACCATTAGTGAAGTAACCGAAGCACATCATGTAAAAGATTTAGTGTCCAAGATATTGACAGGTTCGACCGCACTGTTAGTGGATGGCGTGCAGAATGTGCTCATTCTCGGTACAACCAAAGGGAAATCGCGCAGTATTGAAGAACCTTCCTCGGAACCACTGGTTAGAGGCCCACGTGTAGGCTTCACAGAATCGTTAAGTGATAATACTGCCCTTTTACGACAGCATGGTGACAACTACAACTTGTCCATCATCAAGTTTCAAGTAGGACTACGTTCAAAAAAAGAACTTGTCATCGCCTATATCAAAGATATGGCGGACCCTGCTTTGGTGGAAGAGGTCCAGGAAAGAATCAAAAAAATAAAGATAGATGATGTACCGGAATCAGGATATGTAGAGCAGCTGATCGAGGATAATTACCTAAGTCCTTTTACACAAGTACAGAATACAGAGCGTCCCGACCGAGTTTACAGTGCCTTGATGGAAGGACGAGTTGCGATCTTGTTAGATGGGACACCTTTCGCATTAATCGTTCCGGTTTCATTTAGTATGATGCTGCACTCACCAGAGGACTATTATGATCGTTGGTTACCGAGTTTTCTCATCCGCCTATTGCGTTATTTCGCGGCCCTTATATCGCTTTTTGGACCCTCCTTGTATATTTCGTTTGTCTCGTTTCACCAGGGAATGATCCCAACCAAACTGGCCTTGTCTATTATGGGCACGAGAGAAGGCGTCCCGTTTCCCGCAATAATTGAAGCACTGATCATGGAAATAGCCATCGAGATTCTGCGGGAGGGCGGACTTCGATTGCCTAAACCCATTGGTCCGGCCATGGGTATCGTCGGCGGATTGGTCATTGGGGAAGCCGCCGTACAAGCGGGGATTGTCAGTCCAATTTTGGTGATAGTGGTGGCGTTAACTGCCATTTCTTCCTTTACCGTCCCTCAATACAGCGCCGGAATTACGTTTCGCATGCTTCGTTTTGTAGCCATGTTTTTCGCTGCTGTGTTTGGATTGTATGGGGTCGTTCTCTTTTTCCTTTTCCTTTGCAGCCATTTAGTGAGGTTGAAGAGTTTTGGTGTTCCCTATATCACTCCGATCGTTCCTTATCGAGCAAGTGATTGGAAAGACTTTATGATTCGTATGCCACTTTTGAAGATGAAACGCCTTCGGAAGGCGATACATAAGAAAGATTCCATCCGCTAATGATAGCTCTCTATGAAAGGAAATACACCAACATGATAGGTAGTTCAAAAGACCAAATTACGACTTCGCAAGCAGTTGTTATCCTCGTCAATTATATTCTTGCAGCCGGGATCCTCACCCTCCCCCGCACATCTGTGGAGAAGGTGAAAACACCCGATGTGTGGATCACCGTTATTTTGGGCGGGTTGATCGCAATGATCGTAGGGGTGATCATCGTGAAATTAAACAAGCGATTCCCCGAAAAAACCTTTTATCAATATAACCAAGAAATTGTAGGAAAATGGGTGGGCGGGTTCCTCAGTTTACTTGTGATCGGCTACTTTTTTACCATTTCTGCATATGAAGTCAGAACCATGGCAGAAGTAACCGGCCTTTTTTTGCTGGAAGGTACTCCCACCTGGGCCATCATCCTGCCTTTTATGTGGATAGGTCTCTATCTGATCATAGGCGGAATAAACACGATCGCCCGTTTGTTTGAAATCATATTCCCAATTACGATCGTCATTTTTTTATTGGTTGCCTTTTTGAGCTTAGGCATATTTGAGATTGATAATCTCCGTCCCGTATTAGGATTGGGAATTGCCCCCATGCTAAAAGGAATAAAGACAACGGCTCTTGCATTTTTAGGTTCTGAAATTATGCTGCTCCTTGTAGCCTTTATGAAACAGCCGGACAAAGCCGTAAAAGTTGTTCTAGTTGGAGTATTCATCCCCTTGCTCTTTTACGGCATAACCGTTGTCATGGTCATAGGAGCCCTATCGATCGATGGAGTGGTCACGAGCACATGGCCCACACTTGAGCTTATGCGAAGTTTTGAAATCCCCGGTTTGATCTTTGAACGGTTTGAATCTTTGCTGCTTGTGATATGGATTATGCAAATATTCACTACCTTTACCATTACCTATTATGCGGCTGCTTTAGGGCTGGCTCAGTTGTTCAAAAAGAAGATCCTTCCATTTATATATGGCTTGATTCCGATTATTTACATCATTGCCATGATTCCCAAAAATATCAATGACCTCTTTAAACTTGGGGATATCATCGGTAATGTCGCGTTATTATTATTTGCTGTACTACCATTAATCTTACTTCTAGTATCGAGACTGAGAGGTGGAAAAGCTTGAGGCACATCATGACACGGTTCCTTTTGAGTGCGCTGTTGGTTCTTATACTCCTACCTCTTACTGGATGCTGGAGCAATAAAGAAATTGAAGATCTAGGCCTTATTGTAGGCACTTCATTGGATTTGGAAAAACAGGAGGAGGCACGGGAAGAGTCAGCGGGACAAACAGGCAGGTATCCTAACCGGGATCAAATTACGATAACCAATCAATTTCTCACCGCAGAGACAACAGGTAAAGGAACAAAAACAGGTTCATCACCACAAAAAGCTTACAACAACGTTTCTGAAACAGGAGATGCTATCCTGCCGACTTTACGCAATATGGTATTAAGAATCGACAAACGTGCCTTTGCCGAACATTCAAAAGTGATTATCATTGGAGAGGATCTTGCGCGTACTTTGGATTTGCAAAAGATGTTGGATTTTTTTATTAGAGAACAAGAGATGAGACCAAGCGGCCTCCTTCTAATTGCTCAAAACCGTGCGAGTAAAACACTAGAATCGAAAAAACCGATGGATATCCCAGCATTCCGGCTCGTTGAAATGACACACGGTCACGGAAGAACCACCAAAATTTTGCCTCCAACTACACTTACCAAAATAGAGGGGAAGCTGCATTCCGGAGCCAGCTTTCTTTTGCAAAATGTCGTCTCGTCGTCGAATGGAGATATAAAATTTGCAGGAGCTGCCGTCATTGAAGGGAAAACTAAAAAACTGCGTGGTTTTTTGAATGAACAGGAAATAGAGGGCTTAACGTGGATAACCGGAAAGGGGAAAGGCGGTTTGGTTAAAAGCGTTGATAAAAAGACAGGTCAGCCTATTGTATACGAAATGCTGTCTATGAAAAGTAAAATTAAACCTCATGTTGATGGAAACAATATCTCGTTTAATATAGAAGTCGAGTCCGAAGGAAGAATTGCCGAGCATTGGGTGGTTTCGGAGAAACCCATTGAAACTGAATTTTTGAAAAGAGTGGAAAAAGCTATTGAAGAAGAGGTTGAGCGTTTGGTAAAGAATGTACTCGATAAAATTCAACATGAATACAAGACAGACGTTTCCGGTTTCGGAAACAAATTGAGAATTAAGTATCCTCATATATGGAAGACAGCCAAAAAAGATTGGGATCAAACATTTAGTGAGGTTCCGATCCAGTATGAGGTAAAAATAACGATCAAAGATTATGGGACATCCGATGAATGAGTTCGCTGTATATCCTTCTTCATCCCAATGGTGAATCGCTGAAAGCCCAGCTTCTCATAATACGGCTCCAGCTCTTCCTCACACATCAGCTGCGGGAAGACCCCGAACTTCTCGCAATGTTCAACCAATCGATGGAGGATCTCGCGGCCTATCCCTCTGGACTGATAATCCGGATGTACGCCTAATCCGCATATAACGCCAGTAATAACCCCATCGGAAACCAAACGTCCCATGCCTACCAATTTATGCCCTTCATATGCATAGATGGCATACCAGCTCTGCAAGCACATGGTTTTCAATTCGGTAACGGATAGATGAATAGAGTTCCAACCAAGCGAAGCGTACAAAGCTTCCAGTTGACGAAAATCCTCAGGCGCCTCTGAGGTATATATTACGGTTTGTACCATACAATCACCTTCCTTAGGATCTGGTTACCGGATACGCCATGACACTCATTAAGGCATTCTCGGCCTGAGTCGAATCGAGACGGCTGTATTGAACAAATACGGGTGCAGTGCTCGTAACTTCCATGGCATAGGGAATACCTGGAGGAATACCTTGCCCGCCGTCCATTTGAAGCGAGCTTGTTCGTATGTGCTTGGTTCTTCTAGCTGGTACGATGGTTTCCATTCCTAGCAATGGATCACGATCCTCGAAGTAAGCATGAATCGTAACCACAACGTCCTGCTCGGATAAGTTCAAGACACAGACGGATTCATGACTGGTTAATTCTCCGCTGCTTCCAGGAGGGATATACCCGTCCGGAATAATCCAATGTTCTTCACCTTTTGACATGCGTTTCGCTCCTCGCAACTCATGGTTTAGGGTGCTTAAATAATAATACTTCGCTCTGGACTCCGAAAGTTCCTTTAATCCTTGATCCACCCATCGTACTAACGCAGAAACAGAGACAACGGCTGGAATCCAAGCGCCTTCAGAGCGCGAACCTCCATGTCAGCCAATCGGATCGCACTGCACTCTTGAAAAAGAGTGTTGTCCATCACGCCCAACTGAAACAGCAGAAACTCCCCTGGCCTCCCCCACATAAACACGGATTTGATTCCTTCAGGACCCAGTTGGTTAAAATTTCGACTAACTCCATTATGGATTGGGAGCTTCCGAACATAAATTCAAATAACCGTTCTCCTTGTTCAAATAACCGACTACATAAGCAAAGTCTCTTTAATTATTCCAGGTGCTGGAATAACAGCGCTTGTATTGACAGCGTTTACAACCCGGTACATAATGTGTACACAACATTTTAGGACCAGCGCAAGGAGACGTTGCTGTGCAAAAATGGATAACGATTTATAAAAATATGAAAATCAAAAACAAGCTTTCCCTTCTTATCAGTTTAATCGTTGCGATGGCATTTACCTTCGCGGTCATCGTCCAGCAATATGCATTCTCCATCTACGACGAGCAGCTGTACCTCAAATCATCCCAGGTCTTACACCTGTCCTCCTCTGCGATTGAGTCAGAGCTCGAACGGATCGAACAGTTATCCTTCAACATCATTACCGATACCCAGATTCAAAATATGTTACGTTCCATCGCCGGGAGCGATTCCGACTATGACCGTCTCATCCTGCGGCAGCATCTGGTGGACCGCCTCCTGAATTATGTAGGCTCCGAGCCGATGCTGTATTCCATCCACCTGATTGATTCCTATGACAAACAGCAGGATGTCGGCAGTGTTATCCCGATTAATCCCGCCAAGAAGGAGTTTATTCTTCAGCTTGCCGGAGATGCGGATGGAGAAGAACGCTGGGTGTATCCGGACGAAACGGATTCGGCTCTTGTACTTTCCCGGGAAATAAGATCCTACTCTGGAACCTTATTCGATCTTAACTACTTAGGAACCATCATTATTCGCATCAATATGGACAAAATCGTCCGGAAATCCGCTGGCGGAGAAGGCGACCTGATCGTGACTTCGGGTACGGATGTCATCTATCCCGCAACGCCGCACTTCGATCCGGCTGTCATTCAAGCCTCGCTGTCATCCGGTAACGGGTACCTTACCCGTGAAATGGACGGGCATACCTACTTCATCGCTCATAACCGATCAGGCAATACAGGATGGACGTATATGAATGTCACGCCGTTTAATCAAACCTTCAAGCAAATCATATTCATTAAAGAGCTTGTTATCATCGTGTTCACCATTATCTTCGCAGTTGCGATCCTGCTCGGCATCCGGTTCAGCCGGGGACTGACGCGCCCCATCGAAAGTCTGATCACCCGGATGAAGCTCGCGGAAAAAGGAAACTTTGCGGAAGCCAATATGCTGCCTCAAGACGCGGCACCTGTGGCCATGAACGAGCTGGGCCTGCTCCACCGGACATTCCGCCTCATGATCGAGAGAATCAACGCCTTGATTACCGAGAACTATTCAAACCGGCTGTTAATTAAAGAGACCGAGTTCAAAGCGCTGCAAGCTCAAATCAATCCTCACTTTCTGTATAACACGCTGGAATCCGTGAACTGGCTGGCGAAGATGAACAAGCAAACCCAAATCTCCGACATGGTGCAAGCTTTAGCCTTCCTTCTCCGAAACTCGGTCAGCTTGAAGGAGCCTATTCTGACACTCGGAGAGGAGCTGGAGATTGTCCGGAACTACGTCACGATTCAGAAGTTCCGGTTTGAAGAGCGCCTAGATTTCACGATGGAGGTGAAGGAGCGGGATTTACAGCGCAACATTCCAAAGCTGTCCCTTCAGCCCCTGCTCGAGAATGCGATTCATTATGCGCTGGAGCCATCCGTTAACCCTTGTCGAATAACGTTGTCCTGCGAGGAGACCCCTTCCGCGTTCTGCGTCATTGTCGAGGATGACGGCCCCGGCATGTCTCCGGATACCCTGACACGACTGCGAAGCGGCGACTTGGCTACCAGCGGTAACGGGATTGGACTGTTAAACATCGATGAACGGATCAAGCTGGCTTTTGGCGATTACTACGGGTTAACCATCGACAGCGGAACGGGGCTTGGTACCCGGGTGATTCTGTCATTACCCAAATAACGGAGGGATTCGGATGTACAAAGTTCTGCTTGTGGACGATGAACGAATTATTCTGGACGGCATATCTCAGATGGTGGATTGGTCGGCATATCGGACCGAGCTGGCAGGTACCGCACAGAACGGAATTCAGGCTTATGAAAAAATCATCAAGGAGAGCCCGGATATCGTTCTATGCGATATTCGAATGCCAGGGCTCGATGGGCTTGGGCTCGTAGCCAAAACCTATGCCTCCCATCCCCATATCAAATTCGTGCTGTTGTCCGGTTTTGGCGAATTTGAGTATGCAAACCGTGCCATGCAGTACGGAGTCAAGCATTACCTGCTCAAGCCGACCGACGAGGTTAAGATCGGGGGAGCACTGAAAGAGGTCACTGACGAGCTGACCCTGAACCAAAACAAGGAGTCTTTTATCCAGGAGATGAAAGGCCGTCTCCGCAAGGTGCTCCCTCATGTCAAAGAACAGGTGCTCAAAGAGTTTGTCATCAATAAATCCTATGGACGCCATGACCTGGAGGAGTACCGCAGCCTGTTCGAAACTAATTTCGATCAACCCGTCCGTCTGCTGTTGTTCCAGCTGGAGGGCATTGTCGAATACGAGCATCAATTCGCCGTGAAGAACATCGCTGAGGATCTGTTGGACACCACGCTGCTGAGTACGACGATCGGGCAGCATGTACTGGTGCTCATTGAGAACCAAAAGGATCAACAGCGGCTCCATCAACAGCTGCATGATATCCGGTGTACTTTTAAACAGTATTACAAGATGGACGTCACAATCGCGATCAGCGATCCCGGACCTGTAACCCTGGCGCGGAAGCTGTACCGGGATACACTGCAATGCCTGAACTACCGTTTCTATCTGGATGAGAGCGGAATGATCACCACGGAAGATACACTTCATGCCGGCGGCTTGGAAGGAACGTTTGTCCTCGATGAGGAGCGCCTGTGCATGCCGGTCCGATCCGGCCACCGCAACGAAGCGGAGCTTGCCCTGGCCGAATTCATTCAGGAGCTGAAGCGTGCGCAGCTTAGTATCGATATGACCAAATCCTATGTCATTCAGCAGTATGTATCCCTTATCCGTTTAACCGACCCGGATCAGATGCAAGAACGCTATGCACGGATTCCGGAAATCGCCGAGATGAGTACGCTTCAAGCCATTCAATCTTTCTTGGAAGAAACGGTACGGGAAATCACGCTGCGAAACTTCGAGCAAAACAAAGTCAAATATAATGCCATCGTCCGCAAGGTGATTAAGATTATCGAGGAGCAGCTGGGCAACTCGGAGCTTACGCTCAATCTGGTGGCAAACGACATGCTGTATATGAACGCCGACTATCTTGGCAAGCTGTTCAAAAAGGAGACCGGTGAGAAATTCTCCAATTACGTAATGAAACTACGGATGAAGCGCGCAACCGAAATGATGGCAAGCGATCCCGATATCAAGATTTTTGAAATGGCCGAGCTGCTCGGTTTCGGCGATAATCCTCAATATTTCAGCCAGGTGTTCAAAAAACAGATCGGGTGCACCCCCTCCGAATATATGAAAAAGAGTGATTAACTTGTACGTACATCTCTGCTTTTTAAACAAATTGCACGGTTTTTTTCCTTACTCTTTCCCCGCGGAAACAAGATAATTGGGAATGTAAGCACTAACAATCGAAACGATATGAAGTGGTTTATTAACAAAGGGGAGGAAATGGAATGAAAAAAGTGTTACACGCGGTTCTGATGTTTTCCCTGATCGGAAGCTTGATTGGCTGTTCGGGCGGCGGCGCTGCAGAACCGCAAGCCAGCAGCGGAACCGGAACGGAGACACCGCCGGCGGCTGCAAGCGATAGCAAGGATCCGGTCAAACTCCGCATTGCTTGGTGGGGCGGACAGTCTCGGCATGATTATACCTTGAAGGTCATTGAAATGTATGAGTCCCAGAATCCGCATGTCACGATTGAGCCGGAGTATGCTCCATTCGATGACTACTGGAAAAAGCTTGCTCCCCAAGCGGTGGCTGGCGGACTCCCGGACATTATTCAAATGGACATCTCCTATCTGAATCAATATGCTGGCCGGAATCAGCTGGCGGATTTGAAGCCGTTCACCGAGAGCGGCGAGCTGGATGTCGCCGATGTCAGCGAGAATGCGCTGAGCGGCGGTGAGGTCAACGGCAAGCTCGTTGCCATGAACCTCGGCGTGAACGCACTTCAGACCACCTTCGACGTTGAAACGATGAAGAAGAACGGCATCGATATTCCATCCAAAGAATGGACTTGGGACGACATGGACACAATGGGTGCCCAAGCCAAGGAAAAAGGCCTGCAGATCGGAGGCTTTGCTTACCGGCATGACGTCTTTTTCCCGTACTACCTAAGAACCATCGGCCAGAAAATGTACAGCGCTGACGGTAAAACGATCGGATACAGCGACGATAAGCCTTTTATCGATTATTTCACCCGCTACCAGAAATGGTACGACAACGGATATATCCTGTCTCTGGACAAGGAAGCCCAGAAGAAAGGCGTAGCAGAAGAGGATGAAATTGTCCTTGGCAACTCCATATCGGGTACCGGCTGGTCCAACCAATTCCTTGCCGTGGCCAATCTGGTCACCGATCGTCCGTTGGAGCTGAATCCGATGCCAGGGCCTGGAACGAAGGATGGTCTTTTCCTGAAACCTTCGATGTACTTCTCGGTCACCGAAACGTCCAAGCATAAAGAGGAAGCCGCTAAATTCATCAGCTTCTTCATTAACGACATCGAGGCCAACAAGTTGATTAAGGGTGAGCGCGGCGTTCCCGTATCAGCTAAGGTGAAGGAAGCGCTCAAGCCGCTCCTCTCGGAGAATGAAGCCAAAATTTTCGACTATGTTACTTGGGCTGAGGCCAACAGCACGCCAGGCGATCCGCCTAACCCGATCGGCGCGGTGGAGATCGAGAAGCTGCTGCGAGATCTCAGTGAACGTATTCTGTTCAAGAAAATCTCGATCGAAGATGCCGCGGCTGAGTTCCGCAAGGAAGCGAACGCAATCTTGGCCAGATCTCAGCAATAACCAGGACATGGTCAGACAAGGCATCTCCCGCACGTCTTTCCCGTGTGCGCAAGAGATGCCCTTTTTGACATCCGTGACCCCTGCACGGGGCGCAACCAAATCTAAATCGTAGGGGTTGAAGTCTATGAAGAGGCTCCGTGAGAACGAGCATATCACCGGTTACGTTTTTTCTGCACCGTTCGTTCTTGGTTTTCTCATCTTTACACTGTATCCAATCCTATCGTCACTGTATTATTCGTTCACCAATTACAATCTGATGGAAGCGCCAAGATGGCTGGGCTTGGGGAATTATGAACGGTTGTTTCTGGAGGACGACAAAATCGGCAAGTCATTTCAGGTCACATTCACCTATGTATTTGCCAGCGTTCCCCTCCGTCTCATCTTCGCTCTCTTTGTTGCCATGATCCTGAATACCGCAACCAAGGCGGTGGGGCTGTACCGCTCCGCTTTCTACCTGCCTTCTCTCATCGGCGGTAGCGTGGCCGTGGCTATCATGTGGCAGCAGATTTTCGGCGACAAGGGTCTCGTGAACTCTGCCCTGTCCCTTTTTGGAATTCATTCCACCACCTCTTGGATCGGGAATCCGAGCACGGCGCTTTGGACGTTGATTGCGTTATCGATCTGGCAGTTCGGTTCCTCGATGATCATTTTTCTGGCTGGCTTGAAAAATATCCCGAGGGATTACTATGAAGCCGCCAGCGTGGACGGCGCCAACGCGGTCCATCGCTTTTTCAAAATTACGCTGCCTATGCTCAGTCCGATTATTCTGTTTAATTTGACGCTTCAGACGATTTCGGCGTTCCTGACCTTCACCCCCGCCTACATCATTTCGCGCGGAGAAGGCGGACCACTCGATCAAACGCTGCTCTATTCGCTTTACTTGTACCGCAAGGCGTTCTCGCATTTTGAAATGGGTTACGCGTCAGCGCTTGCCTGGATCATGCTCATTATTGTCGGTGTCCTGACCTTGCTCATCTTCAGATCATCCACCCGCTGGGTTCATTACGAGTCGAAAGGAGATTAACGGTTATGACCAAATCCAGACGTTTCCTCTACCATACCTTGGTCGGGCTGTTCGCCCTCGGCATGACCTATCCGATTCTGTGGCTGGTGGTAAGCTCGCTTAAACCCAACCATGAAATATTCACAACGGCTTACAGCCTGATTCCGAGTCGGCTGGAATTCTCGAATTATGCTACAGGCTGGAAGGGTTTTGCCGGGACTACCTTCGGTACCTTCTTCAAAAATTCTTTTATCATTGTCATCATTTCCACCATCGGTGCCGTCGCTTCCTCCGCGCTTGTCGCCTTCGGTCTGGCTCGGACCAAGTTCTTCGGCCAGCAATTCTGGTTTGCCTGCATGATGATTACGATGATGCTGCCCCATGATGTCGTGATCGTACCGCAATATGTGATGTTCGCCAAATTCGGCTGGCTGTCTTCCTTCAAGCCGTTAATTGTTCCCCAATTCTTCGGCATACCGTTCTTCATCTTCCTGATCATGCAGTTCATCCGCACGATTCCGAAGGAACTGGATGAAGCCGCCAAAATTGACGGATGCAGCAAATACGGGATATTTTTCCGGATCGTTGTGCCATTAATCGTACCCGCTCTCATTACGTGTTCAATTTTCTCCTTCTACTGGAGATGGGATGATTTCATCAATCCGCTCATTTACTTGAACAATCCGGAGAAATACCCGGTGTCACTTGCCTTGAAGCTGTTTCTAGACGGGGAGTCGCTTAATAACTGGGGCGGCATGTTCGCGATGGCTACCTTATCACTGCTGCCGGTCGTTATCGTTTTCTTTATCTTCCAGAAATATATCGTGGAAGGGATCAGCACGACGGGATTAAAAGGGTAACCCATACACATAGACACATTGGAATATGAAGGGAGTTTTCTAACAATGCCTGCACTTGTATTTGATAATCAACAGATTGAGTTTGTCATAGACCGCGTGGTCGACCGGACCTTTCGCATGGATTTCAGCTGGGATTGGCCGGGTGGAGTGGCCTTTTACGGGGTATGCGAAGCCTACAAGGCCACCGGCAAGAAGGAGTATCTCGAACAGCTGAAAGCATGGGTCGACGAAAACATGGAGGAGGGGCTGCCCAAGCTGTCCGTCAACGGCGTCTCCATCGGCCACTCCCTGTTAACCTTGTACGAGGTTTATGAGGATGAGCGGTATATCGAAACGGCCAAGGAAATGGCCGAGTATCTCACGCATGATGCGCTGCGTTTCGGTAACGGCATCTTTCAGCATACGGTGAACTCCAAGACGTATAACTTTCCGGAGCAGGCGTGGGTCGATACGATGTTCATGGCAGGCTATTTCCTGCTTCGGATCGGCGTGATGCTGGACCGGGAGGATTACTTCGAGGATGGCCTGAAGCAGTATCATGGCCATGAGGATTGCCTGCAGGATCCTGTTACGAATCTGTATTACCACGGCTGGGACAACGTCGCTGGCAACCACATGTCAGGTGTCTTCTGGTGCCGGGGCAATGCTTGGGCCGCCATTACGATGGCTCGTGCTCTGGACCTTGTCCCGGTCACGCATCCCTCCTTCATGATCATCGAAGGCTCGCTGCGCGACCAGCTCAGCGCCCTGGTGCGGCTGCAGCATGAATCCGGCTTGTGGCATACGATCACGACCGATCCGCAGTCTCCGCTGGAAACGTCCGGCTCGTCCGGCATCGCTGCTGCCCTGCTCACCAAAGGACGCATCTACAATAAATACACGCAGAAATCAATTGACGGGGTCTTGTCCAAGATCACCGAGGATGGCACCGTAACCGGCGTATCTGCGGGAACGGCCGTCATGAAGGATACCGCAGGGTACAGAGGCGTGCCCGATAAGCGAATCCAGGGCTGGGGCCAAGGTCTGGCCTTGACCTTTCTCGCGGAAGTGCTGAAGATCAGGAACAATCCTTATTGATTAAATAAGATACAAAAAAGGCAGGATGGAGAGGAGAAGTTCGCCTCTACAGCCTGCCTATAATGATTTTGCACCTCACAAGCGAATGGTATTGATTAATAATGATGAACATGAACCAACTGCACCCGATATACTTTCATCCAATATCATTGGTTTAGTCTCCCCGTCTCCCATCGCTAATCTTCACGATTCCGCGTCTACGCTGTTTATTCATTGTCCCCTGTCTCGTCTTCTCCGTTATCCTTAGCTTGATCTTCGGTTTTCTTCGGATGCGGCGTTCCGTCAAGTCCGTAGACTTCGTCATAAGCATCGAATATCTTCCTCGCAATCGGCGCGGCGCTTTGCGAGCCGAAGCCGCCTTCCGGCACAACGACGGCCACCGCCAGCTTCGGATTATCCCGCGGAGCAAAGGCGATGAAAACACCGTTATCAAGGTTAACACCTTTATATGATTGCTCGGATGTACCTGTTTTGCGGGCAAAGTCGTATTTAAAATCTTCGAAGGCTGCAAGACCCTGTGTATTCATCCCCCGCTTGACGGTCTGCCAGTATGCCTTGGGGAATTCAATCTCATCCAGGACCTCGCGCCCGAATTCCTTGACCACGTTGCCATCCTGATCCGTGATTTTGCTGACCAGCTGCGGCTTGATCCGCTTGCCTTCATTCGCCAGCATGACGGTGTATTGGGCAAGTTGTAGAGGGGTGTATTTCCCCATCTGCCCGAAGGACGCATAAGCTAACGCAGCCAGATTACTTCCCGCTGCCTTCGTATCGGTATACTCTCCCCGGCCCTTTAATTCCCCGGGCAAGCCACTCCCCGTTACAACTCCAAGACCAAACTGCTCCATATACTGACCCCAGACCTCAACGCCCTTCTCCCCGCCATACTTATTGACTAACCTTTTGCCAATCATATCGATCATAAAAGCATTCGAGGATTGCTGGATAGCTTGTTGAGCTTTAATGGGGCCATTTCGATGTCCACCTGAGTTAGAGATCTTTTTTTCATGTCCTTCCCGACCAATGGATGCAAAGCCCTGATCGGGATACGTCTCATTAAGACCGAATAACCCCTCATTCAGCCCGATCAACACAGACAGCGGTTTAATGACGGAACCGAGATAGATCATGGATTCGAACCCATGTCCCGATCTGCCTGAGCCAAATATCGTGATCGTGCCGTTTCCTGTCGCATCCACGATTTCCTGCGTAATCGTGCCTCCGTTTACCCGCACATTCGAGTCGTAATCCGGCATGCTCGCCATAGCGACTACATTGCCGGTATCCACCTCCATGGCGACCGCATATCCAGTTAATGCATCCTTATGCAGCTTACCCGATACCGGATGGGTATGAAGATATTGAAGCTGATCCACAATGGCCTGCTCAGTGGCAAGCTGAATTTCTTTATGAATCGTGGCGTGGATATTGTGGCCTTTTTCGGGAGCGACCATCGTCGGAACGCCATCCACCATATTCTGCGGATTAATCGGAATGCTAAGATACCCACTCTTGCCTCGCAGATCTTCCTGATACATCCGCTCCAATCCGTCATAGCCAATCCACTCTTCTTCCGTGTAGATCAAGCCGGGATTCTTCTGATCCTTGTTACTCTGATCGATAGCCTGGTAATCCTTAAGGTCTTTAGAACCACTGAACTTCTTTAAATATCCGATTGTCTGAACCGCAACCGTATCCGGGTCATAGTGTCTAACATTCTCCTCCACGATCTGGATGCCGGGGAACTTGGCGCGGTTCTCCATAAAATAAGCGATCTCTTCCTTCGTCAAATCGGACTTGATGCGTCTGGGTTCATAACCATGCTGCTTGTTATATTCCAAATCCAGATCGGAGATCACTTTCTTCACCGTCATCGGTTCAATGTTCGGATCCCCGTACTTGTTAAATGCCTGGACAAGCCGCTTCGCCAACTCTTCGGCTTCCGGCCTGTTCGCTTTTCCCTTGTCCGTCTTTTTGCTGTAATCCTTCATGAGCGTGATATATAAAGAGTTCGAAGCCGTAGAATAAGCAAGCTTCGTGCCGGATGCATCGATGATGGACCCCCGGATCGGCTGCAGCGGGAAGTGCTTCTGCTCTCCGCCGATTTCCTGACTCGCAAGCTCAGGTCCCTCTACGAACTGCAATATGGCCATGCGAATGATAATGACGCAAAAGATAAGAAATGCACTAAAAAAGAAAATATTAATCCGTCCGTTATATCTGCGTTTCATTTCCGCTTCATCCGGTACGTCCTTATAAATTTTAAAGCCCTTCACATTGTCTACGCTCCTTTGTTAGATGGTTTAATCCAGCCAGGTTGGCAGATGAGGCTGTTTCTCGAATTCAAAGATTCGCTGCAGTTGTTCCTGGGTATTCCGTTCTTCAGACAGCGGAGGCAGTTCGTCCAGCCGGAAAAAACCGACCGCAGACGTCTCCGTTCCCACGCCTGCAGCTCCGCCTGTAATGTCGCACTGAATGAACATTTTGTACACATGGAAGGCCGAAGGCGGATGGTTATGAAACTTCTTATCCAATACAGCCAGTAATCTCGTTGCGCGTACCTCATAACCCGCTTCTTCCTTCACTTCCTTCACAACAACCTCGGCAGGCGATAGACCGATGTCCGCCCATCCTCCCGGCAATGCCCAAGCTCCGTCGGCCTTTTCCTTCACCAGAAGTAGCTTCCCCTCTTGAAAAATAACGCCACGGACATCCACCTTCGGCGTTTGGTATCCGGTTTCACTCGCAAAGAGCGTACGGATCTTCTCGTCGCCTGCTTCGGTATACTCCTCCATGATCTTGATGCTGAGCTCTCTCAGCTGCTCAAACCGTTCCTTGTCATAGACATCCCTCGTATATTCCAGTCCGGCCTGGCTGATCGCCTGTATCTCTTTTGCCCAATCCAACCATTTTAGTGTCATAGATTCATCCCTCTTCGATTTCTTCTCATATATATAACGCCTGCTACCCACGATTGGTTTATAATGGAAGTGTTTGATTTCAAAATTATAACATATTTTCCGCCTGATTATGAGACGAGTGATATATTAAGGGGGCTTTATTACATGAAGAAAACCCGATCGGTTCTATATGTAATCCTGCTAATCGTTGTGTTCGGTACGGGCTATTATGTCAGATCGAGGTCAGAGAATTCAAAACCGATCTCAAAGGAAAATGCCCGCAAAGCCATCCAAACCCTGTGGGTAAGATCCGCCGAACCTCCGTTGCCCAAGGTTACAATCGACGGCACCGAAATCGCGGTGCAGCGAGGCTGGTACCTTTATTCATGGTGCAACGGGGATAAGTGTTCGATGAGGGATGCAGTCCGACCGGAGCTGAAGGATATAACACCCGTTGTAGTCCAAGGCGGCGTGGACATTAAAACAACGCCACCCGAAGGAATAGATGGCTTCACCATCCTAAACCTGACGGATCCCGATATCGACGGATATACCGTACCGACAGAACCCGGCTCGTACCTGTACGAAATTCATTGTACATGGCCTCTGGAGCAGGGACGCGCCAGCTTTTATTTTGCGGTAACGGTCCAATAGGGTAAGCAGCTCAACTAAAGCGATATCAGTGTTCATAATCATAACCACCCGTCCAAC
>NZ_JAGGRD010000029.1:0-34913 GCF_018613005.1 Paenibacillus sp. ISL-20 | reverse complement strand
TTTCTTGTAGGTAAACCGATTGGTGAGCGACCGAAAGTGGTGAAGGAGCGAACCACTTTCGGTCACTGGGAGCTAGACACGGTTGTCTCTAGTCGAGGAAAGAGTCGTGCCTGTGCTGCGACATTTATAGAACGTAAGACACGCCTGTATCTGGCTATAAAGATGCCGGATCGTACAGCTCATTCTATGGAAGTTGCCTTTGGCGTAGCTGCCTCACAGTTCCCACAAGGGACATTCCTTACGGCTACAGCTGATCGAGGGAAGGAATTTGCCTGTTATGCTTCGTTAGAATCTTTTTACGATCTATCGGTCTACTTTGCCGATCCCTATTCTTCCTGGCAGCGAGGTTCCAACGAAAACGGCAATGGACTTCTTCGGGAATTTTTCCCTAAAGGTAAGGATTTTGCAGAGGTCACTGACAAGGATTTAGCACATGCCGTTTACCTTATCAACCACCGACCTAGGAAATGTCTTGGCTGGAAATCTGCTCACGAATCTTTTATGGATGCTCTGTCGCACTTAGCTTGACAATCCGTCATTATTCGAAAAAAGGGAACCTTTGCTCACTCCCATGACTCTAATTAGATGAGGTGAATCGGTTGGAGCTGGAATACTTGAAACAGATGACAGTGATGGACACACAGACACTGGATAAAATCATGAACTTGTACGGAAATGATATCTGGAATTACGCATATTTTCTGACCAAACAGCAAGCACTGGCTGACGATATTGCTCAAGAGGTGTTTATTAAAGCTTATTATGGTATACATACATTTCGCGGTCGGGCAACGCTAAAAACGTGGCTGCTCACAATTACGCGACATACTGTGTTCCGATATAAACAGACTTTTTTCTTTCGGAAAGTGACCCTCAAGGACAAGCTGCTTACAGATGCCTCAAGCCGGTCTGCGGAAGCAGAGTATTTGGATGGGCAGTATACTGATGAAATATGGGAAGTGATCATGACTTTACCCAGGAAGTTTAGGGAGGTGCTGATCCTGGACCTTTACTATGAGATGTCAATAAATCAGATTGCGGAGTTTCTTAACCTAGCGGCGGGTACCGTAAAATCCAGACTGTATCGGGCAAGGAAAAAAGTACAGAACCTGTTGAAGGAGAATGGCGATGAATAAGGGTAAACCAGACTGGTATTCCCGGGTTAAAAAGGGCCCTTTTCCAAATGATAAATTTACGCCTGAAATGAAAAAGTATGTGCACATGTCCGTGAACTGCAGTGGTGACGGCAGACCCACACAGCGTAAATATTTGCGAATTGGCATCGTGGGTGGGTTATTGCTTCTGATCATATTCATGATCATACCACTGACTTTTGGCGGCGAGGAACAAAAGAGGGCAGGGGATGCACCTCCTGATACGGAGGAGACGATTCGGGCACAAGGCGTAACAGATAAGGGGAGGCTAAGTGTAGTTTCTGTAGAAAAGGAAAAAATAACGAAATTAGGAGCGCCGAGCTGTTTCGGCATCGAAACGGACCTGTCGTTTGCCGGTAACTACAGCGTACGATATCGTTCTAATGGCGTTACGGATGAAGTAACCACGCTGGATGATCTTACTTTTATTCAACCAACTTCTGCAGCTGTCAATATGGTTCGATTGCCGTTTCAGGATGCGGATGTGTTTATACTTGCACCGCAATATCAGGACTGTCATGCAATACAAATCTACGCATTCGCCGTGGAGCATGATACGGGTAAGGCTGTGCAGCTCAGGTTTCAAGAAGAATTATCGGTGTCCTATACTTCCTATTACAGACCAGGTACTGAACCCATGGTAAAAGACAATAAGCTTGTTCTGCAGTCCACGGAGGGGCCGGGTGGGGAAGGTTCCCCGGATTATAAACCTAAGCGGATGTATCGACTGGATCTTAAGCAAGGCGTTATGGTGTTGGCAAACTAGCTAGGATCATGTTTCATTACCTATATAGAAAAAGCAAAGAGGTTACCATCCAATTAAGGGAGGTAACCTCTTCTTCATAGATAGATATATGAAATTAGTGGACATCCCGGAATAGTCCGATTACTTTACCGAGAATCGTAACATGGTTCAGGCGCAGTGGCTCGTAGGTAGGATTCTCCGGTTGCAATCGTACATGATCCTTCTCCTTATAGAAGGTCTTCACAGTTGCTTCGTCTTCCTCTGTCATCGCTACGACAATGTCGCCATTGTCTGCAGTTTGCTGCTGGCGAACAATGACATAGTCGCCGCTGTGAATGCCGGCTTCGATCATACTGTCACCAATAACCGACAACATGAACACCTTATCGTCGCCTACATAATGCTGCGGGAGTGGGAAGTAATCCTCAATGTTCTCCATGGCTGTAATAGGAACACCTGCAGTGACTTTTCCGACAACAGGCACTCTGGCAATGGTGTGGGTAAACAGGCTTGCGCTTTCGGACTCTTCCTGGCCAAGAAGCTCGATTGCTCTTGGTTTCGTAGGGTCACGGCGAATGAGGCCTTTCTTCTCCAAGCGGTCAAGATGTCCATGGACCGTTGAACTGGAGGCTAGTCCGACAGCCTCGCCGATTTCCCGGACAGAAGGCGGGTAACCCTTGCTACGAACTTCGTTGCGGATAAACTCTAAGATCGCCAGCTGGCGGCTGGATATTTTCGACATGCCGTATCAACCCCATTTAGTAACGTTTGGGAAAATTATAACATAGAACTTCCGTTCGTACAAACATAAGTTCTAAATTAAAATAGAACAAATGTTCCTTTTGGTATTGAATCAAACAAGTGTTCGTGTTAATATAAATCCATAAGAGAACACTTGTTTGGGAGATGATGATTCCATGTTGAAATACAGTACATACCGTAGCATTTATGAGAACGTTCCAGTGCAAACGAAGTCTTCGGAGACTTGGATCGATCAATTAAAGTCGAGAATGGCATCCATTTCTTTTATAAAGCTTTTATTCGTTCTGTTAATCGTAGCATCCTGCTGGACAGGGGCATATTCCGTTTTTGCCGGGGGGATGGATAAACCCACTGGGGAGAAGCAGGTTATTGTTCAATATGGTGATAGTTTGTGGCGGATTGCTTCCCTTCAAAAACCGACAGATATGGATACGCGAGTATATCTGGATAGCATCCGAAGAATGAATGGATTGAAAGGTCCGGATATACAGGCCGGAGAGGTGTTGTCTTTACCAGTCTGGTAATGGGATGACACTACGAGAAACTCTTTCCTTATATATGCCCCTATTTCTCGCTTCATATTTGTAAGCTTGCCTGATGATGTGATTTCACGCAGTATAAGCGTGTTTATAATAGAAGAGTATTGATTTCTTAACATAGAGGACCCATTTATAGGCATCATATGTTCATATTTGTTCTTAATCAGAGTTTGCAAGGGTGCAGTTGCCTTGACAAGCTCTTTTTCACATGTTTAAGTTATACATGATATCGGAATTGGAGGAGAAGTCATGGACATCGATACTTTGGTTGAACGCATCAATGTGCTAGCAAGAAAACAGAAAAGTGAGGGATTGACCGCGGAAGAGCTCAAGGAACGGGCCGAGCTTCGGGAAATATACCTTAACAATATTCGGGGTAACTTTAGACAACAGCTGGAATCAATCGAATGGGTAGATGAAAATGAACAAAAAGGCGGCCCCCGATTAAAGCATTAGTCGATCAACTGGCCCATGGATCTACAACCAGTGATTCACGACCAGATAGTAGGATAGAATTATAATACTTGGGGTGCCGATTATTCGCGGGAATCGAGTACGGTTACCCCAAGTTTATATGGATTGGTAATATATTGAAATTGAATCCAGGGGGAACCATATGTCACGATCATGGGAAAGAAAAGTCAACAAAAATATGTCACAGCTCAACAAGCAGCGTAAGAAGCAAGGGTTGACCTCGTACCAAGTCTCTGCCGTTACTGACAAGCATGATGTATTTAAGGGACGTAAATATGTACTTCCGTTAGTCCTTGTTGCATTGGCTGGTGTGTATGCACTTCTCGGAACGGCGACGTCCGAGGCTGCAGGTGGAAGCAACGATGTACTTAACTGGGTAGGTGTCAGCTTGTACATTCTGTTAGCGCTTATGATTTTCTTACGCAAGCCTTATTTGAAGATTGAGCGTGCTTCCGTATCCACCATGAAGTTCAATCGGGAACGTCGACTGGCTGTATCGGATATCGAGAAGATCAAATTGGCTTCGGGTTCCGTCGTGATCCAGGGCAAGGGGAAAGCAGGCAACTGGGTATTCTCGCGTATGATGAATCTTTATGATACGAAAGCGATGGGCGAAAGATTAGAAAAGTTCGCAAAAACTCATCAAATTCCAGTTGAGCATAATTAACAAATAGAATAGATCACAGTGTATATGAGGAGTGGGAGAGACATGCCGATAGCTGCGGTTTTGTTTGATTTGGACGACACGTTATTGTGGGATGAACGTAGTGTGGAGGAAGCGTTTGAAGTGACATGCCAGGCCGGAGCGAACGAGACCGGCATTGATGCCAAAGAACTTTTGGCCGCAGTACGGGAAGAAGCTAGAGCATTATATGAATCATATGATACTTTTGCTTTTACCAAAATGATCGGAATTAACCCTTTCGAAGGCTTGTGGGCTAATTTCACAGCTGGATCGCAGCCTGAATTCAGAAAACTGCAGGAGCTGGCACCCGTATACCGCAAGGAATCATGGCGGCGTGGACTTCAGCGCCTGGGCGTTGATCATGAAACATTGGCTGAAACGTTGGCTGCACAATTCGCTGCTGAACGCAGAACAAGACCCTATGTATATGAAGAAACGTTTGAAGTTCTGAAGGAATTACAGGGAAATGTAAAGCTGCTGCTTCTCACGAACGGAAGTCCGGATCTGCAGCAGGAGAAGCTGGACGGTGTTCCAGAACTGGTTCCTTATTTTGATCATATCATCATCTCCGGTGATTTTGGCAAAGGGAAGCCGGATGTCTCCATCTTCGAGTATGCACTTGACTTGTTAGGTGTTGAGGCGGATCAGGCCGTGATGGTGGGAGATAAGCTGACCACAGACATTAAAGGCGGAAATGCGGCAGGACTGCATACGGTTTGGATCAATCGGGTAAACCGACCTCACGATCCGTCCATTCAACCAAAGTTTGAGATCAAACATTTATCGGAGCTGCATGCCATCGTCGCATCCTTGTAAACCGCAATGAAGAGCTCACACCCGAATAATGCGTGCGCAAACGTACATAGGAACAGCCCTAACAGCAGATTCTGCGGTTATGGGCTGTTTTTTGTTGGTTACACAATTGGACTTGAGCCGTGCATTTGGCAATGATAAACGTCACACAATTGTAAGCTGCATGAGATAGAAGTAAAAGAATAATGCGATATAATGGATTAGGTAACTTAACGAGGTTTGGTAATGACCATTACTTGAATGAACCATACATAGCCCTAATTTGTAAAAGAGGTGTAGAGCATGACCCGAAAAAAGATAGCCTTACTTGCAGCCATGGTGCTGATGGCGGTTGCGCTTGCCGCATGTAATGACAGCAAAGCGGAATCCGGAGAAGATGTGATGGCGGAACCCATCATCGTCGAGCTGTCTTTGACGCCGGAGAGCATTAAGGCTGGTGAGAAGGTGTTGATCGAAGCGAAGGTAACGCAAGCCGGCAGTCCGGTGGAAGATGCGAACAATGTGGAATTTGAGGTCACGCTGGAAGGCGGAGGCGTTCAGGCGAAGGTCCCGGTTAAGCATGATCAAGACGGGGTTTACAAAATGGAGAAAACCTTCGATGAGGCTGGAACCTATCGCATCGTTTCACATGTCACGGCGAGAGGACAGCATTCCATGCCGTTGAAGGAACTGAAGGTAACGGAATAACACATCGCTAATAAATAAGGCAGCACATGGTCCGCAAGACGGATCGATGCGCTGCCTTATTTCGTTTTCTTATTCAATCTGCCCGTAGGCTTATTGGAATTGAGGATCTTCTACCGGTGTAGCAACCCAGCCGTTCTCTTCAATGAAAAGACGAACAGCGATGATCTGCTTGTTCTCCATCAATGTGAAGAAGTGAGGTGTATTTTCCGGTACGGAAATGACATCGCCTGGCTCAAGCTCAACATTAAAGTAACCGACATCGTCGGAGCCCTTAATAATGAAAATTCCTTTACCGCCGACTATCGCACGGATTTCGTCTTCCGCGTGGGTGTGAACCTCTTCGAATTTTTTCAGCAGGTCCTCGATATTGGGCGTGGACTCGGAAAGTGTGATGACATCCCAAATTTTGTAGCCGCGTCTTGCAGCCAAGTCACGAATTTCTTCATCATAGATGTCCAAAATGCGCTTCTTATCGTCATCACTAAGCTTGAAATTTTCTTGAAGCGCTGCCGGGAGTTTTTCCATATTCCAGTGTTCGTAAACAACCTCTTGGTTATTCAGGAATTCCCGAACATTATCTTCTCCAGTAATACGTTCGTTCGTGTTGCGAATCACAATCTCTGCCATAGCTTTAACCCTCTTTCTCCCGTTGGATTAATATGTATTATAGCCCCCCTCACAGCATTTGTCATCTGCAAATGTTGATTTGTACCTATTGCAACGCAATATTTCGGCTTTTCTATTGAAAAATATTCTGATACACTAAGATTTAACGTTTTCGGGGGAGGTTTATGAGTTGAACAAGCCTAGCTTACAAGAAATACTTAAAGAACGAATATTAATTCTTGATGGTGCCATGGGCACAATGATCCAGCAGGAGGACCTCTCAGCTGAAGATTTTGGCGGCCCGGACCTTGATGGCTGTAATGAAATGCTGGTCATTCATCGACCGGATGTCATTCAAAAAATACATGAACAATATCTTGAAGCAGGTGCTGACCTGATCGAAACCAATACGTTTGGCGCAACCTCCGTTGTGCTTGCTGAGTACGATATTCCTGAGCTTGCCCGGGAAATCAACCTGAAAGCGGCTCACTTGGCCCGCGTTGCGGTTGATAAATATTCCACGCCGGACAACCCGCGCTATGTGGTAGGAGCGATGGGCCCGACAACCAAGACGTTATCGGTTACCGGTGGTGTGACCTTTGCCGATTTGATCGAGAGCTACGAGGAGCAAGCCGTTGCCTTGATTGAAGGCGGGGTTGATGCGCTTCTGCTCGAAACATCGCAGGATACATTAAACGTGAAGGCCGGGAGCATTGGGATTCGCCAAGCGTTTGATAAAACGGGCGTCATGCTTCCAATTATGATATCCGGTACGATTGAACCGATGGGAACGACGCTGGCCGGACAAAATATAGAAGCATTCTACATTTCTTTGGAGCATCTGAATCCCGTATCGATTGGCCTTAATTGTGCAACGGGCCCGGAATTCATGCGAGACCATATTCGCTCCTTATCTGAAATGTCGAGAAGTGCCATCAGCTGTTATCCTAACGCGGGTCTCCCAGACGAGAACGGGCAGTACCATGAATCCCCTGAATCGTTGGCTCAAAAGATGGGGGCTTTTGCTGAAAAAGGCTGGCTCAACATCGCCGGCGGATGCTGTGGGACAACACCCGACCATATTCGCGCTTTAAAACAAACGATGGATGGCTTCTCCCCGCGACCGCTGGATGGTGGGCATTTGCCGGCATTATCCGGTATCGAGCCGGTATATATCGAGCAGGAAAACCGACCGTATATGGTAGGGGAGAGAACGAATGTTCTGGGTTCCAGAAAGTTTAAGCGTTTAATTGTAGAAGGTAAATATGAGGAAGCCTCCGAGATCGCTCGTGCCCAGGTCAAGAATGGCGCGCATGTCATTGATGTTTGCGTACAGGATCCGGATCGTGAAGAATCGGAAGATATGATTAAGTTCCTGGAGCTAGTAGTTAAAAAGGTTAAAGTGCCGCTCATGATCGATACCACGGATCCGGCCGTAATTGACTTGGCTCTGCAATATTCGCAAGGGAAAGCGATTATTAACTCCATTAACCTTGAAGATGGTGAAGAGAAATTTGAGCATGTGATCCCGTTGGTGCATAAATACGGTGCCGCGGTTGTCGTAGGAACCATTGATGAGACCGGTCAGGCGATCCATCGTGACGACAAGCTGAAGGTGGCCCAGCGTTCTTATGATCTGTTGGTGAACAAATATGGCGTTTCGCCGGAGGACATTATTTTCGACACGCTTGTATTCCCGGTAGGTACGGGGGACGAGCAGTATATCGGATCAGCCAAGGAAACGATTGAAGGCATCCGCATAATAAAAGAAGCCATGCCAAAAGTGCATACGATTCTCGGAATCAGTAACGTTTCCTTCGGATTGCCGGAAGCGGGCCGTGAAGTCCTGAACTCCGTGTATCTGTACGAGTGCACAAAAGCCGGATTGGACTACGCAATCGTGAATACCGAGAAGCTGGAGCGTTATGCCTCGATCCCAGAAGAAGAGCGTCGCTTAGCCGAGGATCTGATATACAGAACCAATGATGAGACGTTGGCGGCTTTTGTCGCGGCATTTCGGGATAAAAAGATAGAGAAGAAGGTTAAGGTATCCAATCTGACACTCGAGGAGCGACTAGCATCCTATGTAGTGGAAGGTTCTAAGGAAGGCCTCATTCCGGACTTAGATATAGCATTGACCAAATACGGCGCGCTCGAGATCATTAATGGACCACTGATGGCCGGGATGACCGAGGTTGGACGTTTGTTCAACAACAATGAACTGATTGTCGCGGAGGTGCTGCAAAGTGCCGAAGTAATGAAGGCCTCCGTGGCGTATCTGGAATCCTTTATGGAGAAAAACGAGACGTCGGTCAAAGGGAAAATCATGCTTGCCACCGTGAAGGGGGACGTGCACGATATCGGTAAAAATCTGGTGGAGATCATCTTGTCCAACAATGGTTATCAAATCATTAATTTGGGTATAAAAGTACCACCGGAGCAAATTATCGAGGCATACCGCCGTGAGCAGCCTGATGCTATCGGCTTGTCCGGTTTGCTGGTGAAGTCAGCCCAACAGATGGTATCCACCGCCCAGGATTTGAAAAACGCAGGCATTAGTGTTCCGATCATGGTAGGCGGGGCGGCTCTGACACGGAAATTCACGAAGACCCGCATTCGTCCCGAGTATGACGGCATGGTGCTATATGCGAAGGACGCAATGGATGGTCTTGCGTTGGCCAACCAGCTCAGCGATCCGGTGCAGCGGACGAGAATAGCGGAAGAGATTAAGGCAGAGCAGGAAGCCGATGCAGCCGCACCGCAAGTGGTTAAAGTGATGCCGAAGCTGTCAGAAGGACTGCGATCCAAAATATCGACCGAGGCTCCTGTATATTTACCGCCGGATATGGAGCGGCATGTGCTCCGGAATTATCCGATTTCGCACATTCTGCCTTATATCAACATGCAGATGCTGTTAGGACATCATTTAGGCCTCAAAGGCTCAGTGGAACAGCTGCTGAAAGCCAATGACCCGAAGGCGGTATCGCTTAAGGAAACCGTTGATGGTATTCTGGAAGAGGCCGTTCAATCGGGGATCATACAGGCGCATGCAATGTACCGTTTCTTCCCGGCACAGTCAAGAGGAAATGATATTCTAATATACGATCCAAAAGATACAACAAAAGTGTTGCATACCTTTACGTTTCCAAGACAACAGGTTGAGCCGTACCTGTGCTTGGCGGATTTCCTGAAATCCGTAGATAGCGGGGTTATGGATTACGTTGGATTCCTTGTCGTTACAGCCGGCCACGGCGTCGGAAAATTGTCCGGGGAATGGAAAGACAAGGGTGACTATTTGCGCTCCCACGCGCTTCAATCGGTCGCCCTGGAAACGGCAGAAGGGCTGGCGGAGCGGATTCACCATATGATGCGGGATACGTGGGGATACCCCGATCCGGCAGACATGACCATGAAACAGCGCTTGGGAGCGAGATACCAAGGCATTCGCGTATCTTTCGGGTATCCGGCCTGTCCGGATCTGGAGGATCAGGAACCGTTATTTAAATTGATGCAGCCGGAAGATATCGGCGTTCATCTTACCGAAGGTTTCATGATGGAACCTGAGGCATCGGTATCCGCCATGGTGTTCAGTCATCCGGAAGCTCATTATTTTAACGTAGATAAAGCTTAACATTTGAATACCGGTACAGCCGGTTTGAAATCCTCCGAATGTTTCGGGGGATTTCTCCGGTTTACAACCGAAAGGGGAGAAGAGGGATGGAACTCTATTTTCTAGGAACAAATGCGGGGGTTCCTACGCTGCAGCGTAACGTAACCTCGATTGCACTGCGTATGCTGGAAGAACGAAGAAGTTTGTGGCTGTTTGATTGTGGAGAAGGTACGCAGCATCAAATATTGAAGTCCCCGCTCAAGCTGTCCAAGCTTGAAAAGATATTCATCACCCATATGCATGGTGATCATGTATTCGGTTTACCGGGTTTACTGTCCAGCCGTGGTGCCCAAGGGGTAACTTCACCCCTGACGATATATGGTCCCCCTGGTATTAAGGCCTTCATTGAAACTACGCTGAACATTAGCCAATCGCGCGTTCCTTATACGATGGAGGTCATTGAACATACCGGAGGTGTGCTGTTTGAGGACGATAACTTCCTCGTGGAATCGACAAAGCTGGATCACAGGGCCGAGAGTTATGGCTACCGTATCGTGGAGAAGGATCTTCCCGGCAGCCTGGACCTGAAACGGTTGGCGGACTATGGACTTAAGCCAGGGCCGCTTTATGGCAAACTGAAAAGAGGGGAAAGCGTAGAACTCGGCGACGGCCGATGGATTCATGCCTCTGAGGTGCTCCTGACACCGAAGAAAGGGAGAGTGGTCACGATCCTCGGGGATACAAGACCATGCCCTGGAGTGGAGACTCTGGCCAAAGACGCCGATCTTTTGGTCCATGAAGCCACTTTCATGGAGGATCTGTCGGAGCTCGCGCACGAATACTATCACAGTACGGCTAAACAGGCGGCGGAAGCAGCGAAACGGGCTGGAGTAAGAACGCTGTTCCTGACCCATTTTAGCTCCCGGTATAAGGATATGGAGCATTTGCAGCCGCTGCTCAAGGAAGCGCAGGAGATTTTTGAGAATACACGCTTGGCAGAGGATTTCGGATTGTACCCAATCCAGCGCAAATCATAAGCCAATAGAGCATCTATTTACAGGGAAATATCGAGTGATGGAGTGAATTATTTTCCGGGAAAGCGCAGGAAATGACAAACCGGTTGATAATCACTAATGCTTGGACACTCTTCGATTTCTTTCGACTGATTAGCTACCGGGCTGAAGTCTAGCCATGAGCCTTGCAACCGGAAGTAGCCTTCTTTACAATAATACTAACTGGGGTTTCTACGTAAGTAAACTTCAGGGTAGTGTATGAACCGAGGTTATACATATTTATACCGATATATGACGATGAATGACGATCACAGCGAATCCGAGAAAGCTCATACTTTAGCCGATGAATCATTTATGGCGTGAAGGAAAGAAATAAAGAAGGTGCTATCAATTCATGGAAAAACCAAAACCAAAAGGATTACTGATTGACCTGGATGGAACGCTTTATCATGGCCGTCATCGAATTGAGGGGGCAGACCTTCTCATCGAACGGCTGAAGGAATTGCAGATTCCGTTTCTGTACGTAACGAATAATTCATCACGAACACCCGAGCAGGTTGCGGCGCATCTGATGGAGATGGGGATACCTGCCTTGCCGGAGGAAGTCTGCACCTCTTCCCTGGCTGCAGCTAAATATATCGCGGAGAAGTCACCGGGTGCCAAAGTGGCGATGCTGGGAGAAGTGGGGCTCCGTGAAGCCCTCTTGTCTGCGGGTCTAAATATCGTGGAGCAGTCCCCTAAATATGTGATTCAAGGAATCGACCGTTCGTTCGATTACGAGAAGTTAACCCGTGCCGTTCGCTGGATTCAGGAGGGAGCCGTGTCGATATTGACCAATCCGGATTTGCAGCTTCCATCAGATACCGGTTTGATGCCAGGTGCAGGTTCGCTGGGTGCTGCGATCGAAGCCGCTTCCGGAGTGAAACCGACGGTCATCGGAAAGCCGTCCTCGATTTTAATGAAATTTGCTTCGGATCGCCTCGGTTTGGCTCCGGAGGACACTTATGTGATTGGAGATAATATACGTACGGATATCGCGGCCGGCGCGCATGCCGGCTGTAAGACGGTGCTCGTTATGACCGGAATCACGACCGATCTCAATATGGAGGCGCATATGGAAGCCACGGGTGTCACACCGGACTTTATTTGCCGAGATTTGAGCGAAGTGATAAACCTGCTGTGCTCATAATGAGCGAAAGTGTACATTAACTTTTGTGATTGACGAAAGGGAAGATGAATGATGCCGGAACTGCCGGAAATGGAAAATTACCGAAGATTGTTATCGCAGAGCATTTTGAATGTGCCGATCACGAATGTTGTCGTGAACCGTGAAAAATCACTGAATGTGACGGTTGACGAGTTTACTTCCGAGTTAAAGGGAAGCAAGGTCATTTTTGTGGAGCGTAGAGGCAAACACCTCATATTCCATCTGCATAACGGAGGCAGATTGCTGCTTCACCTCATGCTGGGCGGCATTTTGTATTTAGGGCATAGGGATGAGGAGCGTCCCTCAAGGTCGACCCAGGTCGAGATCACATTTGGTGAACAGGTGCTGTATTTTATCGGTCTGCGTCTGGGTTACTTGCATTTCTTAACAGCCAGAGAAACGGAAAATGCGCTTAAAGAGCTTGGTCCTGAACTTCTGGATCGGCGAATGACCAAAGCGCGCTTCGTTGAACGGATTGGAAAACGGCGGGGCGCTTTAAAAACAACGCTGGTTAATCAGCAGGTTGTCGCCGGAATTGGCAACTGTTATGCGGATGAGATTGCCTTTGATGCTCACATTCACCCGCTGTCCAAAATTCAGGATTTATCGGAGCAGTCGTTAGAGCAGTTATACGAGAGTGCCGTTAAAGTGATGCACGAGGCGACGGATGGCGGCGGATATATGGAAATGCCGTTTCAGGAAGGGGATACTCTGACGGGAGCTTATAACGACGAGTGTAAAGTTTACGATCGCGAAGGAGAGCCCTGTGTTCGCTGCGGCACGCTGATCGTGAAGGCGGAGCATACCTCGCGCAAAGTGTTCTTTTGTCCAAATTGTCAGCATGAAGTCTAAAGTCCGGATCGGAAGTCATGTCAGCACACGAGGCGGATTTCTCGCAGCAGCTCAGCACGCAGCCGGCATCGGTTCACTCGCCTATCAGTATTTCCCGAAAAATCCGCGCAGTCTTCATTTGAAGACGCCGGATGTCCGCAATGCCGCCGCATGCTCAAAGTTTTGTCAGGAACAAGTACTCGTTTCGATCGCGCACACACCATATCCGACGAATATGGCGGTTGGCTTAACGCGGGGAGAAGAGTTTTACCAGTTGACCGTAGATTCCCTTAAGAATGATCTCATGATTGCCGAGGCTTGCGGATCGCTGGGTATTGTGGTTCATTTTGGGCATCTCAAGAGCCAGGATATCCTTGAAGGGTATCAGAATATTATTCGCTGTTTGAATGATGTGTTGGCTTCCTGGACGGGAAGGGCCAAGCTGCTGATCGAGAATCAGGCGGGAGACCATGGGTCCATGGGGATGACGCTTGAAGAGAGTGTAAAGGTTAGACAGCTTGCTGATGATCCGGAAAAAATAGGCTTTTGCCTGGATACCTGCCACTTGTTTGCTGCCGGAGGCTGGGACATTTCAAATACGGATGAGCTCCTTGCCAGGGGCAAGGAGCTAGCCTATTGGGAATCCACCGTTGCCGTTCATCTGAACGATTCGAAATATGGGGCCGGTTCAAGAAAAGATCGCCACGCCCGCATCGGACAAGGTATGATAGGCATAGAAGCTCTGAAGCGTCTGGTTCTGGCACCGGAACTTGCGGGCAAGGCATTTGTCCTGGAAAGTGAAAAAGGGGCTGACGGCACGCATCGGGAAGACATCGCCAAGGTGCTGTCCTGGTCCTGATTAAGGGAGAGAGTAAAATGATTCATCTGTATTTAGACGACTGGCGCCCCAATCCGAAAGGATTTGCGTTGGCTCGAAACGGGGAAGAGTGTTTGCTGATGCTCCGTGAATGTGAAGTGGATGTTCTGTCACTTGATTTTGAACTCGGGCATGACCAGATGAACGGCGGCGACGTAGTTGCGGCCATGATTGCCGAAAATCTGCAGGCTAAAGAAATATACTTGCACACCTCAAGCCCTTCGGGCAGAAGAAAAATGTATGAGCTGCTCTATGAGCACATGCCGAAAAGCGTAAAGGTCCACAATGGACCGATGCCGGAATCCGTTCTGCGGGAAGTCGCCCAGGGTTCAAGATGATTGAGGTTACGCAGCGTGAATTGACAGAGAGGCTTGAATGGCACGAGCGCCTGACGAAACGAGATGCGAATGCGGAGCCTGTCATCGTATTTTTACATACGCCATTATGCGGCACATGTGCCGCTGCGCGTAAGATGATCGACATTGTGGAACATGTGCTGCCGGATGTACAGCTGCTCGAAGCCGATGTTAACTTTCTACCGGGCATAGTGGAACGGTATCAAATTCGCAGCGTTCCTGCATTGCTGGCTATTCAGCCCAGTCCTCTCGCCGCGCCGGAGGTGCTGTACCGGATGGGTTCCGTGCAGGATATCGTAAGTTTTGTTAGGAGTGTGAGGCCGTGATTTCGTTACAGCATGTGTCGCTCGTCAGAGGGAATCGTCATATTCTGGATGATGTTAGTATCGAGATGAAGTCGGAACAGAATTGGGCCATTTTGGGCAGGAACGGATCAGGCAAAACGACGCTGCTGGAAATGATGACAGGATATATGTTTCCTTCCCGTGGGCGTGTTGAGGTCCTGGGTCATGTTTACGGACAATGCGACGTTCGGGAGGTCCGGAAGTCCATTGGCTATATTAGCCAGTCATTATTAGAGAAATTGACCCTGAGCGACCCAGTCTGGGAGGTTGTGGCAACAGGGGCTTATGCCTTTCTGCGCTTCTACCAGGACATTCCAGAAGAGGCCAGGAATCTAGCCTATTCCCTGCTGAACGAAATGAATTTCGGACATCTGGCGGAGCAGCCTCTCGGGACATTGTCCCAGGGAGAACGGAAAAAGGTGATGTTGGCACGCTCCCTCATGGCCGATCCGAAGATTCTGATTATGGATGAGCCTTGTGCCGGCCTGGATTTGTATGAACGGGAGAAGATGCTGCAGGAGATTGACAATCTGAGGCAGCGCGAAATTATGGTTGTGTACGTCACGCATCATATCGAGGAGATTGTCCCTTTATTTACTCATGTGGCGCTCATGAAAGACGGCCGCTTAACGGGTGCGGGAACAAAAGAAGAAGTATTAAACCATGAACTTATCAAACAAACTTATGATATCGACGCTCAGCTGGAATGGGATGGCGGACGTCCCTGGATCAAAGTTATTTCTGGAGGTTAATCCGTTTGGATGAATTAAATGTGATGCAAGAGCATGAGGAACAGAATCAAAGTCACCGGGATTTTCACAGCAAGTGGGTATGTACGGCAAACCATGGCTTTGCTCCTTACGCCCAAGAAGAGCTGCGCCGGATGTTTGGTAGTATAAAGAGCACGATGATGATGCCGGGCGAGGTGTTCTTGGCGACAATCGGCCTCTCCGAAGAGGAGGCGAAGCGGCTAATTACGTCTCAGCCGCCTATTTTTCTGCGGCATCTGTTTCCGGTACATCTGGAGGTAACAGCCGATACCGCTGCCGAAACATTGCAGGCGGTCGTTGAGCATGTTATGAAGCGGGAGGAGATAGGCCGCAGCCGTGTATCCATCCAGATCCGAAAGACGGAGAACAGCTCGTGGAAGGCAAACCCGGCTGCGCTTCGGGATGAATTACAGCATCGCTTGGCTGCAATGGAACTTGAATACACGGTCCAGGCACCGGAATGGATTATTTCACTATTCGCTGCTGACAGCGTCTGGTACGTTGGCGTGTCGCGGCCGGAGGACAACCTGTCGGATTGGAACGGAGGCGCCGTCCGTTTTCAACGGGAAGAGGGACAAATCTCAAGAGCCAAATTCAAGCTCCTTGAGGCGGAGAAGCAGTTCGGGATTCCGTTTGATTCCTTCCGCAAGGCTGTTGATATCGGAGCAGCGCCTGGCGGATGGACATCCTTTCTATTGGAGCGCGGCTTGCAAGTTACGGCAGTTGATCCGGCTAAAATGCATCCATCACTGGATGGGCATAAGAACCTTCGTGTCGTCCATAAGAATGCGGCGGACGTGTCGTTTAGAGAGCATGAATTCGATCTGCTGGTATGCGACATGAGCTGGAGCCCCAAACTGATGGCCAGAATGGTGACCGGGCTGCTGCACAGTCTTCAAACGGGCGGTACTGCTGTCATTACGGTGAAGCTGCTGACTAAGAAACCGATGGCGCTCGTGAAAGAGATCATGTCGGTGTTTGAAGAGTCCAGAATGCAGATTCAGGGAGCGAAGCAGCTGTTCCATAATCGGGACGAGATTACGCTGTATATGATTAAGTATTAAAAAAGTCTTTACAAGTGAATGTAACTTGTTCTATAATGATTCCAAAATTAACCAACGATAACAATAGGGAAAGCATCCCGCTATTCATCACAATTCAGTGATGTGGCGGAGTGCTTTCCTTTTTTGTTGTGCTTGTAAGTCAGAGGAGAGGGCGTTGACATGAATCAGCCTTGCAGATTGGTACATGGGGAAGTGTTGGGTGAGCGTTACGTGATTGACCGCGTGATTGGTGAAGGGGGCATGAGCTGTGTATATCTAGCCGAGGATCTGAAGCTGCCCGGGAAGAAATGGGCAGTGAAAGAGTGCTTGTCTGAACCCGGTATGCAGCGCGCCGTTCAGGATGAGGCACAGCTTCTGATTAAACTCAGTCACCCGCGGCTGCCGCGTATTGTCGATTTTTTTCATGTTCAGGATACAGGCTATACCTATTTAGTTATGGATTATATTCAGGGCATGACATTGGAGAAGTACTTCCGGGGATATCGGGGAAATGTGAATCCGGACTTCATTATGGAACTGACCGAGCAACTGCTGGATGTTCTGGAGTATCTCCATCATCACGAACCTCAGGTTATTTTCCGAGATTTAAAGCCATCGAACATTATGCTGACCGATCAGTTGGAGGTTAGACTCATCGATTTTGGGATCGCTAGAAGTTATAAACAGGAGAGTGGCGAGGATACCGTCAAGCTAGGCACGGTTGGATTTGCAGCGCCGGAGCAATACGGAGGAAGGCAAAGCGATGCGAGATCGGACTTGTATGGACTTGGCGCGCTTCTGCTTTATCTCTCAACCGGAGGCAAATTCAGCGAATGGATAACGGGCGTGGAGCGACATATTCGCGGCGATTTACCAAGAGAGCTTGTGCCCGTTATCCGAAAGCTGCTGCAGTATGCTCCGGAGCACCGATATCAATCCACGGTAGAGGTTCGTTCAGCACTAAACAGGCAGCAGTCGATTGCTGCGAATATAGCGGGTGTTCAGTCCAACACGCTAGCCGGGACGCTTGTGACGGCCGTATTGGGGACATCGTCCGGTGTAGGAACAACGCATAGCTGTATCGCATTTGGTCATTACTTGGCGTCAAGGTACGGGAAGGTAGCTATCGTGGAAATGAGCGCAAAATCCACCGCTTTTACCCGGATTCAGGAAATTGCCGAGGGCGGGAAGCTGGGGTCTATCCGAAAATTCGAAATCAACGGGATTCATTTTTGGCGGCAAACGGCCAGAACGGAGGTTATTTCGCTGCTCGGAGGCAGCTACGATGCAGTTGTGTTGGATTTGGGAGCATACCGGGACAGCGAACGGCTTGAGGAGTTCCTTCGGGCCGATCTGCCTATCGTTATCGGATCAGGAGCGGAGTGGCGACAGCATGATGTGGTGACGCTGGCCCGAATGCTGTTAAGACACCCACAGCCGGCCAGGGTTTATGCACTGCCTCTCGCAGGAGAAGAAACAATTCAAGAGATGAGAAGAGCGCTAGGGACGAATAAAGTTTATGCTTTACCCCTGCAATTGGATCCGTTTGAAGTACCGGACAGCAGCCGGGAGGCATTTGCACAGTTATTTCAGGACTACTTGCCGCCGGCAGAAAGGAAGCGAAGATTCAGGTTTCTAAAGAATTAACTGCATATGAACTGAAGGAGATGAAGCAATGCCGATTATCAGGAGGCGCAGCCGCAAACTGATATTTGCTGGTCTTGCCGGCGCCGCCGTAACGGGTGCCGTATGTGCTGGCGCAATGATGTATTATGTGCACGGTTATAAAGAGCAGCAGAGTGTAGAGCGTACTAAATACGAGCAGCGAATCACGGAGCTTGAAGAGACGCAGCTGCAGCAGCTCAATTCAATGAAGGTTGCATGGGTTCCGTTAAAAGATATTCCGCCTGGTCATTTCATAGATGCAAAGGATATTAAGGAAGTGCGTTTGCCTGATGACGGTTCTTCCGGCAATTTGTTCTCGGTCAAGGAAGAGATCGCAGGGAAGGGGGCTAAGATCGAGCTGTTGCAGGGAACACCGATTACCCGCTCGATGCTCTTTGAAGAAGAGCCGACACCGTCTGATCTCCGTCATCGGGAGATGAAGTCCGTATATCTGCCAAGCAATTTACGCCAAGGGGATGTGATCGATGTAAGGGTTCAATTTCCTACCGGACAGGATTACATCATTTTATCCAAGAAGAAGATCGACAAGCTTCAAAATCCAGCGTTCTGGACGACGTTAAGCGAACAGGAGATTTTATTGCTTTCCAGCGCTTTGGTGGATGCTTATCTGCATGATGCAACGCTTTATGCACTCACCTATGTAGAGCCGGAGCTGCAAGATAGAGCGATTCCTAACTATCCTCCGAACGCTGAAGTAACGAAGCTGATTACAAGCAACCCGAATATTGTGAAGAAAGCTGAGAAGTTTTTCGAGGTTACGCTGCGAAACACGCTGGAAGAGGATTTAAAGAAGCTTCAACCGAATCAGCAGGCTCAGGTATCTGACATGCATCATAACTCGATCTTTGCTAGCGGTGCAAGGAGTCCGGACTCCTGGAGTCCTGCGTCCAACATAAGCCCCCAAGCAAAATCTTCAACGGATACGGAATGGAATACCGCTGACATCCGTTCTGACGATGAGACAAATACAGGGACTCCGCTTCGTGAAGAGCGGGATTCAGAAGCAGAGCAGATTTTGGGATCATCCGGCTCGCCAGAATCCCAGAATAGCAGTGATAAGGAATCACCAGAAGCGGAGTTGATATTCTCAAGTCCTTAGTAAGACAAGGCGAACCCCGAAGAACAGATGGTAAGTGAAGGAGTGTAATCAAAGTGAAGACGTGGATATTTACAGGCATCTGTGATAAGAGCGACATGCTCCTCTATATGTGCAAAATATTAGCCAATGGAGACAACAGAGTACTGCTGGTGGATGGTGCTATTGATGCGAAGTACAAACATTGCATAGGCGTGATACATCCACAGCTGCCGGTTATGGAGTTTGCCGGATTCGATGTGGCAACCGGATTTGAGAACTATACGTCGCTGATGGACTATCTGGAGGAAACAGACGAGAAGAAATATGACTATATCGTCATGGACGTGGAGAAGACGGAATTCCTGGACAAGATGCAGTGGGATACAGCAGATGCCCATGTTTGGGTTAGCGGGTTCGAGGTAACAGGACTGCGTAAGAGTACAGCTTTGCTTGATGAACTGAGAGCTTCAAGAACTGATGATCCACTACCGCCTTTCCACCGGGTATATGTTCAGGTCATTGAAGATTTGATGGATGAAACCTACATTGAAGGCTATCTGGAAGACAGCCGGATTCAGTGGCTGGGTCCTCCCGTGAAAATGCCGTGGGATGAATTGTTTTTCGCTTTGAAAATAAAAAATGAACATGCAGGAAGATTGGGCATCAAGCCATTGTCCAGACAGTATAAACGATCGCTTACCGAACTTCTCCGCCTTTTAACGGAAATGGAGCAGCGGCATATTCGCCGGGCACTTCGGCAAGCAGGAAGGAGGCATGCATGAGTCTGATTGCTGTATGGAGTCCCTTGAAGAGCGGCAGTGGCAGTACGATGTTGGCCTCGAGCTTACCTATCGTGTTGGCGCTTGAATATCAGGTCAAAGTGCTGCTCGCCCATGGTGGACATGCAGGCGAACGAGTGGAGCAAGCCTTTACCTATAAACAGGAATCATTAGATTATATGACGGCATTTCAAGATACCGGAATGGATGCCTTGGAACGGCTTCATGCAAGCGGGCGACTGAGCCCAGAGAATGTACGCAATTATACCTTGCCGCTCCTGTCTGATCGGCTCGATCTTTTATGTGGGCCGAAACCCATATTTGCCGATGCTATACATGCCGCAAGAAATGCGGAGGACAGGAAACAGGCGGAACTTATGACCAGAGTTATGGAGTCCTCCAAGCGAAGTTACGACATCACGGTAGCCGATGCAGGAAATGGAGTTCCTGGTGCGGCAGATCGGGCGATACTTCAAGCGGCAGACTTAATCGTGGTTGGTTTGAATCAAAATTTACATATCCTGGAGAGTGCGATTGAACAGGAGAGGTTGCCCGCAGAAATGAGTGACAAGGCATGCTTGTATATCGTCGGGAAATATGACCGGGATAGCCATTGTACACTGCAAAATATCAAGCGCCGCTTTGGCATCAAGACGACGGTACTTGGTGTTCCGTATTGTTCCGGGATGACGGATGCATGGAATATGCGCTCAGTTATGCCCTACATGCAGCGAAGCCGGGGAGGAGCTGACCTGAAACGCATGAGCTCACTGTATAATGCGGTTCGTAATCTGGCGGATGCCGTGGCTGAACACCTTGGTCTTCCTGCTAGCGGTTCGAAACTGGGAGGCCTGCATGCTCTTGGGTAATTCCTTGAATACGATATGGATCATCGTCATGATTTTGTTTGTATTGCTATTTGTATATCTGCGTTATTTGGATACCCGAAAACCGGCGGCTACGATGTCGCGGGGATCGGATCCCTATTCTCTTGAAGCTATGACTGCGTTTGTTAAAGAAAGCCTCCATCAGCTGACGCACAGCCAGTTGTCTGATTTAGGGCTGCACGAAGAGGAGTATCGCCGCAGGCTGAACAAGCGAAGCGAATTGAGAAGTGCCCTCAAGGGCTGCGTTTCCGGAGATGTGCTGGATAAGGCGTATGTAAAGGATTTTTTAAAGCAGCTCCTGGTAAGAGACCTAGGTTTGAACGAGTCCAACATTCATGCAGCCATTCCGTTCGAAAATCAGACCGAGTTAACAGCCCAGGATCAATTCGAGATCATATTATACCTGTATAAGCAGAGGCACGGAGAGGATGCTCTATCCGTACTTCTTGAGACGTATGATCTTGCAGAGCCGCGCGTGATTCCAGGTTATGGAGAGGGCAGCGTCTATGCGGTTACCGCGGAGGACATCGCATATATCTATGAGTCAGAGCAGCGTCCGCTCTTGTTTCCGGAGAAGCTTGACATCGTCGTCCAGCGCATTTATCAGCAGTACAAAGGCTTTTCCGTTGTGGATGAAATCAGGGATCAACGGATCGACGGGATCAGTGGCGGCGTTAGTGGCATTCCTGTTAATCGTGACAGCGGACAGGATATTTTTCACTCCCAGGATGAGTTCTTGGGACTAAGTTTTTCGCATACCGAATCGCCTGCAACAGGCTGTGAGAGTGTGTGGATTTTTTATCGAGGGGTGTCGCTCCATCTAGCTTTTTTATCATTTGGTTCGATGTTGGAACTTAAGAGGGTTTGTCAAAACATATACAAATACAACCATCCTGGGCAGCTTTCGGAAGCCAGCGGTTATAAAGTGAATGAGATGAAGGATGGCTCCAGGGTCGTTGTGGTCCGGCCCCCATTTGCCGAGTCTTGGGCGTTCTTTGTCCGCAAGTTTGATCTGCCCAAGGCTTCGCTGGATCAGTTAATTACGGGAAACGGCTCGGAATTGGTGATCGGTTTGTTGAGGTATTTAATGAAAGGCAGCCGGATTACGGCAATCACCGGTGCTCAGGGTTCCGGAAAAACAACGCTGCTCATGGCGATGGTGGGTCATATTTATGCGTCTTATACTCTTCGGGTTCAGGAGATGGCCTTTGAGCTGCATTTAAGGAAAATCTACAGCCGCAGGAATATTCTCAGCTTCAGGGAAACCGAGCATATTAGTGGGCAGGCAGGTCTGGATCTGCAGAAGAAAACGGACGGTACCGTTAATATTCTTGGTGAGGTTGCCAGTGACGAGGTAGCGTCATGGATGATACAGATGTCTCAAGTGGCAAGTTTGTTTACCGTGTTTACCCATCATGCCAAGACATTCAAAGACCTTGTACAATCCTTGCGCAACTCCTTGCTCAAGAGCGGCGTTTTCAGGCAAGAGCATATTGCTGAGCAGCAGGTGGTCAGCGTGATCAACTTTGATATTCATCTTAGAAGAGACGCTTACGGTAACCGTTACATAGAGCGTATTACCGAGTGCATCCCGGTTGAGAAGGGATCCCTGCCACCATTTGAGGGAACTTCAGAAAACCGCTGGAAGAGCAGCATGGAGGAGTATTTTCAGCTAAGTGCAGAACATATGCGGAGAGTGAACGAAGTAAGTTATTTCGTATCCCGTAATGTGATTGAACACCGGGACGGTGCCTATATCGCTGCCGCCAAGTTATCCGAAAGCAGTGTTCGTGAAATGACGGAGCAGATGCATCCGGAAGATGCTGAAGAATTCAGAGTGTTTCTGGCTTCGGGTTGGGGGGAACAAAGTGACCTCTAAAGATGTGTTAATACTGATTTTGATCATATCTCTGGCACTGTTTTCCATCACATTCGGTATCATGTCGTGGATGAACAGGAGACGAGGGTATCGTGAGGTAACTTCCGTCAAGGTGGATGCGGGCGAGGTAAGATCATTGCGGGGGAGGTACCGGCAATGGTTTCAATTGGCCTATATGTATGGGATGAAGCTCCCGCTAATCAAAGCCTATCTTAAACGGATCAGACAGCGGATCGCGATCATGCATCCGTACGACGAAATATCACTCCGGTTTGAAACAGTGAGACTAGCCTTCGCGATTACTGGCACGATCGGGTTAACCGCCATGCTACTTATATGGAGTCATCCGGACCTGGGGTTTATTATCATTGTTATTCTCGCAGCAGCGGTTATTAACAATATGCTCGTTGAGATGTTCATTAACCGACTGGAACGAAAAATACTTATCCAATCGGTTGAATTGTTCTCCTCTGTCCGCCATCACTATCAGCAGCATGGAATGGTAGAGGAAGCTTTGTACGAGGGGGCGGAGACTTCTGGGCATGAAATCTCTATGCATGCCCATCGGATCTACAATGCCTTGGTATCAAACGATCCTGATGACGAATTGGAGAGGTATTATGAGGTAGCACCGAACCGATATCTTAAAGCATTTGCCGGTATTTCACATCTGGTCATGGAGTTTGGCGATCATGCAAGAAAACAAGGCTCTATCTATCTGCATGGACTAAGCGGATTGACCAAGGAGATCCAATTGGAAATATTGCGCAGAGACAAGCTGGATTATTTAATGAAGGGCTTGAATGTGATTGCGTTGGCTCCGGTCTTTTTCACCAAACCGATTGAACGATGGGCCAGAAGCAGTTTTCCATCGATGGATGAGTTTTATATGAGCAAGCTTGGGTTTGTGACCAAGATATCAATTTATGTCATTATTTTCATTTCTTATATCTTGCTTCAGAAGCTCCAGCAAAATCGAGAAACGGATTACCGCGCAGAGGTTCAAAAGATGACCTTGGAAGAAAGGATGTACCGAATTCCTGTTATGCGCTGGCTTGTGAAGGTGATGGCTCCGACACCTGGTACGGTGAAATATGACAGGCAGATGCGGTTACTAAAGGAAAGCAACGCGAGAATCAAGTTCGAATGGCTATATATCAGAAGGGTGACGTTCTTCCTCCTGGCTTTCTTTCTATCGTTATCGCTGGCAGCAGGCCTGCATGTGCAGGCAAAACATCATCTGCTGTATGTCCCCGTTTCCCTGAACCATTCCCTGTTCGGCCAGATGAATGAGATCGAGCGTCGGCAGGCAGAAGAAACGGTCGAGCGTGATCGCCTGCTAATGGAACAATTGCGTATGTCGCCGGATGTAACCGGTGATCAGATCAAACAAATGGTCAGTGAGACAGACCCTACTCTATTGACCAAGGAACAAGTTGAGATCACAACTGATCGAATTATGACCAAGCTGCAGCGCTATGATAGCGAATATTTGAAATGGTGGGAGTTGCTCCTATCCTTTCTGGCAGGTATGGCTGCATATGCGGCGCCATTATGGCTGCTGCATTTTCACCGGAAAGTACGCAATATGGAAATGCGGCATGAAATTTATCAATTTCAGACGGTCATATCCATACTGCGTGGAATGGAGCGCATCTCGGTTGAGGGCATATTAGAATGGCTTAATCGGTTTGCCGTTATTTTTAAGATTCCCATTCAAAAAAGCTTGCTTCATTACGAACATGGCGCACAGTTGGCATTGCTGGAATTGAAGGAAGACGTCTGGTTTCCTGAATTTCAGCGGCTGGTGGACAAGCTGCTGCTTGCGGTAGATAAAGTACCGATCAAGGATGTTTTTGATGATCTCGATGGAGAAATGATATTCAGTTTCGAGCAGCGCAAGCAGGAGTATGAAGCGATGATCGACACGAAGGCCGCATGGGGGCGAATGATCGGTTTTACTCCGATGTATGCGCTGATTTTTATGTATCTTGTCATCCCGTTAATCGGCATGAGTTTCTCCCAGATGGAGACGTACTATGAGCAAATTCAACGATTATAACGCTACGAAGATGGGTCAACTGGAATAACGATTAATAGAATCAAAAAATAATTGAGAGAATGAGGGAGATTCCAATGAATAATGCATCATCCGCTTTAAAGGTTGCAGCAGGTATATTTCTGACCATTGCACTGATTACCATTGTTGTTATTTTGTTTATCTCGGCGCAGGAGGCAACCAAAACCGCTCAAAATAACTTTTCAGATATTCAGACAGAGCTATCCCAGGCAGCATTTACCGTGTATGACGGAACAACCATCAGCGGTTCTCAGGTGACAAATGCACTGCGCAAATACAAGGACAAGGATCAATTTGGCGTTTTCATAGCAACAGGGAAAAATAAAGCAGGGCAATGGTACGGCAATGTGTTGGAGAAGGACGGTTCGATTCCCAATCCGGATTCAAGACAAGGGAATATCGATTTCGTCATGGATGAGAAAAGCCCAGAGTACGTCAATCCAAGCGGGAAATTTAAGGCTACTATCGTTAAGGATGATTCCAACGTGATCAGAGGCATCAAGTTCGATCAATAGTTATGAATAGAAAGGTGACTTGCCTTGCGTGAACAAACGATAAGCGCGCTTGAATTGGCAGCAGGGGTGGCAGTATTTCTTGGCGCAGCCCTGTATGCATTCCATATTCAGACGATGGTCGATGGCGGTATATCAGCAGCAGGTAAAATGACTCAGGAGCAGCATGCCGGTGTGGTCACCGTAGAGATGACGAACGAGAGTAGGAAGCTCATTTATAAGGGAAGCGAAGTATTATTCACGCTGCGAGAGGTTCAAGCTGGCGGCTTCAATATGTATGTGGATGGAGCACTATTCCGATCAGGAAGTAATCCGGAGGAGCTGGATCTTTCGATCATTGATATGAACGCCCGTTATGCTACGGAGTACGTTCGGAGAATCAATGGATATGTGGAGAGCATCCAGTTTGTTAAAGTGAGGTAACAACAATGTCAAACTCGGTTTCGAAATGGTTTGCTGCCTTTCTGGCACTTCTTCTGCTGTACTTGGTTCCTGCAGGCGAGATGGCCAGAAGACAGGATGATCTGTCACGACTCGTTGTTTATCAATCCGTCACTAAATTCGTGGACAGTGTTCGTACGAAGGGGTATATTACTCCAATCATGTACAATGACTTCCTGCAAGAGCTGGCAGCCACCGGGAACATTTACAATGTGGAGATGGAACATCATCACAAGAAGTACCACCCGGAATATGCGGATCCTTCAGATCCTGGTACATTTCTGAACCGTTATTCCGTCGTATACGATGCTTACTATCAGGAAGATGTTATGGGATATTTGTTCCCGGAGTCGAATGTTGATAAACACGATGATAGACGCCGATACCGCTTAACGGCCGGAGATCACTTCCAGGTAAGTGTCAGTTCTCTGAATCAAACACCCGGACTGATGATGTTCGATGCGCTGACCGGATCAAATTCAGGTGGAAAAGCAGCAATCGCATTCCCTTACGGAGGCTTGGTTCTGAATGAAGATTACGTGTGACTTGTTCTGCTATAACCGCCTTGAGCGGGAAATGCAGGGACTTATCTACTAAGTCCAACTCTATGGTCGAGAATTGGAATGACGGAGCCATGTTTCCTGAAACAATTCCATTAATCTCCTGCGTGCGTGACATGGGCAGCATGTCAGGTACGAAGCACAGGTGAAGTCGGCAGAAGGAAGGCTAAAGCCACTCCAAGAGAAGGTATGCCTACTGATATGCCGGATGGCTGAAAAGCTAACTATGGTGAGAATGATCAAGGGATCTGACGAATCTCTGAATGTACGGGTCTAAATTCATAGCATATGGAAACATATGTCCTGATACTACTCAGGGTGGATAGCGTAAAGTACAACTGTAGTCTAGGAAATACGCTATATCGAACTAAGGCGATATCAAGTCCACAGGCTCAAAGGAGACACCTACGGTTAAGCATGGATAGCTAGCCCTTAGGGTACAAGGAAAGCAAGGGACGTCGCATTACGGGACTGCCATCCCAGACGGTTACTATAAGGTCAGTATAACGACTGAAATGTATTAATCCTTGTGAGAGTAGAGGCACGACTGATGAAGTATCTGTAATGGATATGGAGGAACAGCCTCGAGTCTTTCTAGATTAAGATCAATCTTTCCAAAAAGTGAATTGCACCGATCTGGTAAGAATGTGGGTCTCCATCAAGGAGGTGAAACCACAGTGCAAGCTCTGCGTTACTGGGACTACTATGACATGACGAACACTTTTACTGAGTTGTACGAAAATGCCCGAAAAAAGATATGCTTCCATAACTTATACGACCTAATTACCACAAAGCAGAACATTCTGCTGGCATATAGGACAATAAAGTCCAACAAAGGGTCGCGTACACCAGGCACAGATGGCAAAACAATTGAAGACCTAAAAACACTAACGGAAGAAGAAATTGTGGAGCAAATAAGTTGTAAACTCTCGAATTACCAGCCTAGAAAGGTGAGACGAGTCCATATCCCTAAACCCAATGGCAAGAAAAGGCCATTAGGTATCCCATGTATAGAGGATAGGATTATCCAACAGTGCTTTAAACAAATCCTTGAGCCTATCGCAGAAGCATACTTCTACCGACACAGCTATGGCTTCAGACCAATCAGATCAACACACAATGCCATAGCGAGAATTCAACACCTAGTGAACACGGCTGGCTTACACTACGTGGTCGATGTAGATATTCAAGGCTTCTTTGACAACGTTAACCATACGCTGCTCATCAAACAGCTTTGGAATATGGGGATCAGAGATAAAAGGGTACTACGAATAATCAGCAAAATGCTGAAAGCGGAAATCGAAGGGGAAGGCATTCCAAGCAAAGGTACGCCACAGGGTGGTATCCTATCACCACTCCTTTCGAACATAGTCTTAAATGACTTAGATCAATGGGTCTCAGGACAATGGGAAACCTTCGTAACGAATATCACTTACGCAGGAAAATACCATAGAAACAGGGCGCTAAAGAAAACTAACCTTAAAGAAGGTTACATCGTCCGTTATGCAGATGACTTCAAAATTCTAAGTCGAGATTGGAAAACCGCACAAAAGTGGTACCACGCTGTTAGGCTATATCTCAAGGGTCGGCTCAAACTCGATATCTCACCCGAGAAATCCCAAGTAGTTAATCTTAGGAAAAGAAAATCGGAATTCTTAGGTTTTACTATATGGGCAGAAAAGAAAGGTAAACGAAGAGTTGCGTATACGGGGATCAGCGACAAGAAGAAAAAACAAATCAAAAATGATGCAAAAACACGCATCATGGCATTACACAAGAAACCCGTTACTCAAAACGCTCTTCTTTACAACAGCTTCGTCCTTGGGGTGCACAACTATTTTTCAAAAGCAACACACGTTAGTGTTGAGTTCTCACGTCTTGCCTATGATCTAAAAGCATTCACTTACAATCGTCTAAAATCAGTCGGGAAATACCAATACCCAGGAATTCCACCTCCGACTTATAAAAAGTTCTATAAAAGCAACTACAGAACTTTCAAAGTTTGTGGAGTCCTTCTCTTCCCACTCAGGGATGTAAAAACGGTGAACAACCTCAACTTTCAACAAGGTCTAAATCCGTTTACACCCGGTGGTCGAGCAATCCTAATAAAAGAACTGAACCCGGACATTCGTGCTGAGATATCCAAACTTCTGAAATCCAAGATACCATACCGAACAGTTGAGTACATGGACAACAGACTGAGTAGATACAGCATGAGGGCAGGGAAATGCGAAATAACAGGTATTTTTCTATTCGCTGATGAGGTGCACTGCCACCATTATCTCCCCCTACATTTAGGAGGGTCTGACAGCTATAGTAACCTGCGTATCTTGCATAAAAACATTCACATGATTGTTCATGCGAGTAAACCTGAGACGATTGTTAAGCTCATGTCCAAATTCGATTTCGACGACACAATGATCCAGAAAATCGAACAGTACCGTAAAATGAGTAACTTGGAACCTATTGATAATCTAATCTAGAAAGATGGAGCGCCGTGTGCGATGAAAGTCGCACGCACGGTGCGGAGAAGGGGAAAAGGAGGTGATCGTATCAAATCCTTACCTATTTCTATTGATCTTGCCATCGTATTCACTGCCGTGTTTTTCCCCATGTTTATCATCCTGAGCATGCGTGCCGAGAGTCTGGAGGATGTCCGGTACGTAGAGATGAAATATTCGGCTGCGCTGCGCGCAGCCGTCCAAGACGGTGGGGTGATGCTGAACGATAATGAGACCCAGGACAAAGAGTCGGCATATGATTCTTTGAAATTTATGCGTGCGGACAAAGAGCGAGCGCTGGAGTCCTTTTCCCGGACGCTGTACATCAATATGGGGATCGCGGATGATCCAGCTGCGCAAACTGCCCTGTGGTGGTATATTCCTGCTATCGTTGTGCTGGATTATGACGGGTATTATATGTATGTTTCGCAAACCTTCACCAACGCGTATGGGGAGGGGCTCATGGAGCACAGATGGACACCCAAAATTCCTTATGCCTGGAATGATGGCAGGGGCAACAGCATCCAGTTTACATTGGATTCCTTCGTTCAGGTATATGAATCAGGTGGAGGCTCCTCCATCTGGCACTCTGGCTTTCGGCAAGATCTGACTGGCAGGACGGGTGTAGCTTTGCTGGAAGAGAAGGATAGGTTTGAACAAGTCAGGCGGATCACGATTGTGAATACCGTTCAAGATCATCTTGCTTATTACATACAGCGGCATAACCAAGCGGCGCTCCGAAACGGAGTATCCTATATGTTCGCGCTTCCGTTGATATCCCAGGAAGAGTGGGTGAATACGATTGATGATATCGGTATGATGGCGTTTATTCAAGGTATTCCCCTGGGCGATCAGTATTATAATAACTATGCCCTTGGAGGCGGCAGACTCGTTAAAGCTCCGGTCTATTTCGGAGGCGTGGATAGCAGGGGACTCAAATATTATTATCGTGATGTCTGCCAATACAACTATCGCGTGGAAGAAGTGTTTCCGAGTGCCAAGGAGGCAGCGGCAGCCGGTTATCAGGAGAAAAGCTGTTCTAATCCCGGTGTTCTATAATCTCTGAAAGTTATGGTTTCTGCCGGACTCCAGGATGTGATACAATAAACTCTTGACTGTGTATATTTCGCTAAATTAACATGAAATAAGTTCATTTTATACAGACAGGAGTTACTATAGCCATGAGTTTATTGACTGTAGAGAACGTATCACATAATTTCGGGGAACGTACTCTATTTAAGAATGTATCCTTTCGTTTGTTGGCCGGCGAACATGTTGGTTTGGTTGGAGCAAACGGCGTAGGCAAATCAACACTAATGAATATTTTGACCGGGCAGCTGTTAAAAGACAGCGGCAAGGTGGAGTGGACACCGAAGATCCGGTACGGATACCTGGATCAGCACACCAAGCTGACACCTGGCAAAACGGTTCGTGATGTGTTGAAGGATGCCTTTCTGCCTCTGCTGGAGCTGGAAAAAGAAATGATGGAGATCACCAATAAGATGAGTGATGCTTCTCCTGAAGAGTTGGAGCTGCTGCTCGAACAAATGGGTGAAATTCAGGAGCAGCTGGATATCGGGGATTTCTACATGTTGGACGTAAAGGTTGAAGAGATGGCGAATGGTCTTGGGTTATCCGTCATTGGCTTGGATCGCGATGTAGCAACATTAAGCGGGGGACAGCGTACCAAAGTATTGCTTGCAAAACTTCTTCTGGAAAAGCCAAATGTATTGTTGTTGGACGAGCCCACCAACTATCTGGATGTTGAGCATATTGATTGGCTCACTCAATATTTGAAGCAATACCCATATGCTTTCATTTTGATATCCCATGATACGGAATTTATGAACCAGGTGGTGGATGTGATCTATCATTTGGAATTTGCGAAATTAACTCGCTATACAGCAAACTACGAGAAGTTCCTGGAAATGGCCGATATCAATAAGAACCAGCATATTGATGCTTACGAGAAGCAGCAGGAATTCATCAAGAAACAGGAAGACTTCATTCAGCGGAACAAGGCCCGTTACTCCACTTCTGGCCGAGCGAAGAGCCGGGAGAAGCAGCTGGATCGTATGGAGCGGATTGACCGCCCGGAGGAAGCGGCTAAACCTGTGTTTAACTTCAAGGAATCCCGTGCTAGTGGTAAAACGGTATTCGAGGGGATCGACTTTGAGATCGGATACGATCGACCATTGCTCCCCAAAATGAATATCCTGATCGAGCGAGGAGAGAAAATTGCCATTGTTGGCTGTAATGGCGTAGGTAAATCAACGCTGCTGAAGACCATATTAGGCAAAATCCCGGCGCTCTCCGGGAAGACGTATCAAGGGGATTTCCTGGTGCCTGCTTATTTTGAGCAGGAAGTACGTCCAGGGAATATTACGCCGATTGATGATGTGTGGAACGAATTCTCACATTTGAACCAGCACGAGGTTCGTGCAGCGCTTGCTCGCTGTGGGCTCAAAAACGAGCATATTACCCGTCCATTGAAGGCACTTAGCGGCGGAGAGCAAGCCAAGGTCCGCCTGTGTAAACTTCTGATGCGCGAAAGCAACTGGATTCTGTTTGACGAACCGACGAACCACCTTGATGTTGTGGCTAAGGAAGAATTAAGACGTGCTTTGAAAGAATATAAAGGCACAATCCTGCTGGTTTCCCACGAACCTGAGTTTTATGAGGATTGGGTGACCAAGATCTGGAACGTCGAAGACTGGTCCAACCAGAATTCCTGATTCATATCAGGATCACAATCCTGCTCTCTGCCAGGATATATGAAACTTTGATTATCATAAATTTATTAGTATTCCATAAGGAGGATGGGCAGATTGCTGCCTGTCCTCCTTATGTATATCCGCAGAATGGGGCGTACGGTTACGTTTATTGGTTTTATGTTTTATGCTATATCGTATATATCGTATATATCGTATATCGTATATCGTTCGTATATCGTATGGTATATGCCTTATGTTTTATGTTTTATGGTATAAGTGCATTTATGATATGCTAGAAACAACCTGAAATGAACGGAGGGGATGTTGATGGACGACATGGACTTATCCATCGGGGCATCATTATATGAAGGGGATTCGCATCCATAGCCCCATGAACCCGTGTAATTCCCTTCTGAAAGGGAGTCGTACTAAAATGAATTCGGAAAATAACTTAAATCAGGGAGAAGACGTTATGCTCTCTCCTGAAAAGTCGGTTGTACGGCGGGGCCAGATTGTGTACCGCCCAGCCGGAGCTTGGACTCCGGCTGTACACTCTTTGTTGAGGCATCTGAGGCAATCAGGGTTTACATCGATTCCGGATATTATAGGCTCAGGATGTAATGAGAAAGGCCAAGAGATGTTAAGTTATATCGAAGGCGAATTTGTTCATCCCGGACCATGGAGCGACAAAGGCATCATCGAAGTAGGACAATTATTGCGGCAGCTTCATGACGCTTCGGCTACATTTAAACTGCAACCCGGGCTTGTCTGGAAGCCGTGGTTCCTGCGTAAACTGGGTGACACCAGGGTTGTGTACAGCCATGGTGATATTGCACCTTGGAATATGGTTACCCGTGATGGGATGCCGATTGCATTAATTGACTGGGAATATGCCGGCCCCGTACATCCGTTTGTTGAACTAGCCCGCGTATGTTGGCTATTTCCGCAGCTGCATGATGATGATGTAGCTGAAAGAGTTGGTTTGCCAAATGCAGAGGTTCGTGCCAGGCAGCTCCGTCTTTTGGTTGACGCATATGGCCTCGATCCAACTAGCAGGGCCACCCTCTTTGAGATGATCGTTGAGGTGGTCGTTCGGGAAACGGCAGAGGAAGCGATCGAGTTGCAGGTCACGCCGGAAACGGAAGGCCTTCTATGGGGGATTGCCTGGAGGGCGCGGAGTGCGGCCTGGATTCTGCGTCATCGCGGTATACTGGAGAAGGCGCTAAATGCTAGGTTGTATTAGGTTGCATAGTTAAACTGCCCATCCTCTTCGTGGGATGGGTATTTTCAATCAAGGGTCGTCGTCAAAAAAACTTCGTAAACGTCATCTTTTGTTAGAAGATTTGCAGATATTGATCGGAGGAAAATTCATGTCTGGTTTAAGCGATAACAGGGAGGAAGTAAATCGTACACAGCCTCTCTACATGGCAGCCTCGGAGTCCCCGGACCGTGATGTAACAATGAATAAGGAACGAGAGGATCGGTATTCTAGGCAAGAGCGCTTTACGCCATTTGGAAAAGAAGGCCAGCTCCGCCTCCGGGACAGTCACGTGCTCGTTCTTGGTGCTGGGGCGCTGGGAAGCGCTATAGCGGAAACTTTGGTTCGCGCAGGTGTCGGGCATGTAACGATCGTGGATCGGGATTATGTGGAATGGAGCAATCTGCAGCGTCAGCAGCTGTTTATCGAACAGGATGCGATCGATCGATTACCGAAGGCCGTAGCAGCGGCTAAACGGTTATCCGAAATTAATTCGGATGGTATCGTGGATGGTGTCGTTATGGATGTACGTGCCCAGGAACTGTCGGTACTCTGTCAAGGCGTTGATTTGATGATGGATGCTACCGATAATTTCGGGACCCGGCTGATCCTGAACGACATCGGTTTTAAGCATGGAATCCCGTGGATTTACGGAGGCTGCGTCGGAAGCTCAGGAATGAGTTACACATTCTTGCCGGGAGAGACGCCATGCTTGAACTGTCTGCTTGGAACGATTCCCTTGGGTGGTGACACCTGCGACATTAACGGAATTCTTCCGCAAGCGGTACAGATGGTCGTTGCCCATCAAACGATGGAAGCGATGAAGCTTTTGTCAGGAAACCGACATGCTCTTAGAAAAAAGATGCTGTCTTTTGATTTATGGCGTAATGAACGGGTGGAGTTTGGCGTGGACCGAGCCAAAAAATCGGACTGCCCCACATGCGGTGAGCATCCGAAATATCCTTACTTGACGGCTGAACATGCTGATAAAAGCGAAGTGTTGTGCGGAAGGGATACGGTACAAATCAGGCCAGCCAGACCGCTGCAGCTTCAACTGGATGAAATGGCCGATCGATTGAACAGGCTTCATCAAGGAAAAGCAACCGTGACGCCGTATATGATCATCTATCAGGTGAATCCACATCGTTTGGTTATATTCCGGGACGGCAGAACCCTGGTACATGGCACATCGGATATCGCCAAGGCCAGGTCGCTGTACAATCAATACGTTGGTGGTTAATTACAAGGACAAGAGCAAAAGTGTTCCATCAATAATCGTGAACGCACAAAAGGAGTGGGCCTCACAGGCCCACTCCTTTTCATGGTACGCCCAGCATGGGCGTCATCTCTAGGGTGAAAGTCCCGAACGGGGGCTGGCGAGCGCCTACCGTTAGCCAAGGGCAAGGGCGTCCGTCGCGAGGCGGAATCTGAAGGAAGCCGGAGGCAAAAGCACGGGTCAAGGTACACGAACTGGATTTGAGGCAGGGATCGCCGGATGAGTGCCCATACACAACGAAATCCGAAGCGGCCAAGGGCGATCACTGTAGACTCCAGTGGCCGCGGGCGGAAAGTTGACGTTCTTATCTGGGGAGGCCTGCGGGAGAAAAAAAGCGAAGTCACTTCGTAACCGTAACCGAGAGGTAACGCTGAACCCGCAGGAGTCATCAGAGGCCATAGTACGGGAGTACGGGACGCCGGAAACCGGAAGGGCCGAACCGAAAGGAGAGAGGAAACCGATGCGTTCGAGTGAAGAGCAGAGACAGCCGAATATCCCGAAAGGGAACTGCCAGCAAAGAGAAGCGGTGAAGCCGCGAGGGTATGCTGGAGTGCCGAGCCCTTCGCCGGCACAAGTCGCCCCTTCCTCTCGCGAAGACCAGAACGATCTGCTGGAGCGAATGTTCGAAGGAAACAACCTACGGCTCGCTTACAAACGGGTGGTCCAGAACGGCGGAGCACCTGGTGTGGACGGAGTAACGGATGGATCGCTTTCTCCAGCAAGCTCTTCTACAAGTGATGAATCCG
>NZ_JAGGRD010000002.1:0-87521 GCF_018613005.1 Paenibacillus sp. ISL-20 | reverse complement strand
CGGTCGAGGGCTTATCCAAAAACTATTTCAATGTGCTGCAAATTCGTTTCGTATCTAGTTTTCAGGTGATCAAGCATCTGAACCGTTTGGTGGCGATGGCGGAAGGGTTCCACGCGTTCCCATACCGAACACGACCGTTAAGCCTTCCAGCGCCGATGGTACTTGGACCGAAGGGTCCCGGGAGAGTAGGACGTCGCCAAGCGAACAACCACTTTCACAGTGGTTTTTTTTGCCTATCATCTACTAGTATAAGTGAATGATTGCAAAAAAACGTCCGAGTGGGCGTGACTGCATGCGAATGCTCACTCGGACTTCATATATTTTTTGAGTCTGAATTTTTAACGAATGCGCGCGTATGGCGGAATTGGCAGACGCACTAGACTTAGGATCTAGCGTCTTTGACGTGGGGGTTCAAGTCCCTCTACGCGCACCATGTATGGAGGCTTAGCTCAGCTGGGAGAGCATCTGCCTTACAAGCAGAGGGTCAGCGGTTCGATCCCGTTAGCCTCCACCATGATTATCTTCCCAAACAGTATTTTCTTTTAACGACGCGGGGTGGAGCAGTTCGGTAGCTCGTCGGGCTCATAACCCGAAGGTCGCAGGTTCAAATCCTGCCCCCGCAACCAATTATCGATCGCCCCATTTTACAAGAAGCAGACGCACAGGACTTAAAATCCTGCGGTAGGTAACTACGGTACGGTTTCGAGTCTGGTTTTCACATCATTATTAAAGCCTTCCTTTGGGAAGGCTTTTTATGTTGGTTTATGGTGTTTTTTATTGAAATATCGATGACATGTGGATGATTAAGAGTTGTTTAACTCTTCTGTCTATTGATTACAGATAACATAATTATTAGCGGTTAGGAAATTAAACGTTTTTCAAAGACAAATAGAAGAACGAGTACAAAGTAAACTGCCTTTCCGGTAGAAGGAAGTAAGAGAGCTAATAAAATACACAGAATGATAAGTAGGAGAAATAAGGGAAGTGGCAAAAGCATTTTTTTAAATTTCAAGAAGACACCAGCTTTCGATAAATGTAATGAATAGGGATATTTCAATGATAACCGGTTAGTTAACTCAATCAAACCTATATATTTACAAAAATATGGGCATTAATAAAAATAATGAACATCAGAAAGAAGGGCGCCCCACTAGCGGACGCCCTTCTTTTATTTAACTCAATAGCTTTTCTCTAACTTAATATCGTTCCAAGATCAGCTGCGTCTTCAACCCGTCCATAGGAAGCAGCCAATCATGAGTTTCAAGCGTATTCATGAGCTCTGATCGGAGCTGGGAAGCAACCGAGACATCGGACGTTTTAAAAGAGATTTCGATCAGATTCTCCGTTCCTGTGCCGTCTGCATTACGAATCGGCCAAACTTCGAGGCTCATTTTCTGGCCTTTCCATGATCCTTCGTAGCGGTAGAACGTCAGCGGTCCATGGATGCGGGACTGTGAGAGCTTTTGTTGACCCCAATTCGAGGCGGACCATTTTTTGAGCTTTCCTGGCAGTTTGTCCAGCAGTAAAGCCAAGGCGTCTTGTTCGGATGGAAGCGTTGTGCCGGTTGTATTCGTGCTTATTTTCTTGGTGTTGGAGAAGCTAAGCGTTTGTTTGCCATAGCCCCAATCAATCTCGGCCTCGTAATTGTCATCCGAAGCATCAAAGCCCTCCTGGTTAGCCAAGCTGAGCGTGGCGTTAATGTCTCCATTTACGATGGGATAGCGTTTCTTATAGGTAAGCTCGTAGTTATCTTTATCCTCTTTTTTGCGAAAACGGACATTCCAGCCTTCGGCATCCAGTTCCAGGTTGTTTGTATCATAATAAGCAACACCGATCGCTTGGGGAACAGAGGCTATTCCGAATGCTTGAATGACTTCGCTTCGCAGGCTCCCACCGGATTCCAGCACGGTTTCGGGTTTGGCAAGGAACTTCACTTCATACGAAGGCACGGCATTGGCGGCGGCCGAAACCTCCGCTGCCTGGAGACCGGTTAGTCCACTTCCTAGAGTCGCGAAACCTACCATGAAAGACAACGTCAGCTGTTTCCATTTTCTCAACACAATCACTCCCATAAGCTGGATTTAGGTACACAGCTTACTTTAAACGCTGAATAATTGTGAGTTGTTAACGGGGGAGGGCGATTGTATCAAATGTTTATAGAATTATTGAATAGCAGCATACATTTTTTGTTAATCCATAGCTTACAGAATAAACTCACCTAGATCACAGGACTTGCTCCAATTGTTTGCCCACTTCGCGCAAAACCTCTTGAAAACGCTGAATTTGGATGGAAGGAAGACGGTCCTTATTATGGACGCTGTATATGTGCCGGGATGCCCGATGGCCGGGAATCGGCATAACGTGCAGTAAACCTTGCTGATGCTCCCGTTGTACCGCCATCCGTGACATAAAGGAAACATGGTCCCCCAACAACACAAGTTGCTTGATCGCTTCCAGCGAGTCCAGCTCTACCGGACTCCTCATATGCAAACCATGCTGCTCCAGCCACAGGTCGGTCAGTTGCCTTGTGCTGGATTCGGTTCCATGCAAGGCGAAGGGAGTGCGAATGATCTGCACGGGCTGCAGCGAATCCGTTTTGGCTAGCGGATGGTCAGGTGAACATATTAGAGTCAGATCATCTTTACACAAGGACTCGGCCTGCAGACTGGGACCCGTAAAGGGTTCGGATGAAATAATGCCCAGATCAATCTGGTGCCGCGCCAGCATCTCACGGATAACCGGAGAAGGCTTGACGGATAAGGAGATCCGTATGCCAGGAAACTCACGGGCAAAGGTATTCAATATCGCGGGCAGCAGATAGGTGGCAGGGACATAACTGGCTCCAATGTGCAGCGTTCCCCGATATAAGCTGTCGTATTCGCGGACGACCCGCTCCGACTCCTTGGCAAGCGCGTTTATTTTTACCGCATAATGCAGCAGAGCTTGTCCAGCCTCGGTGAGAAATGTTTTTCCGCTTCGGGACTCAAACAGCCGGACTTGCAGTTCTTCTTCCAGTGACTTCATATGAAAAGTAACTGTTGGCTGCTTAATGCCAAGTATTTCTGCCACGCTGGTCATATGATGATGGCGGTCGATCAGCTCCACAATTTGCAGCTTCATCAGATTCATTCGTATATCTCTCCCTTGATGATTTCTTATTTATGCTCTCTATATAGATTTAATCTATGAGTATCAACAGAATTCAAACAAAAAGTTAATTCTGAGTTTACATTAGTCTAATACAACGCTTAAACGTAACCCTTACACTGGAAATAGCTTAAGAAGACAGGTTGGGATCGAAAGTGGATATTGAAATCAGGGGCATTCAAAAATCGTTTCAAGGTACACCCGCGTTACTTCCTACCGATTTAATACTGCGTCATGGTCAATTCACCACATTGCTCGGGCCGTCAGGCTGCGGCAAAACGACACTGCTGCGGATGATCGCCGGACTGGAACAGCCGGACGGAGGAGAAATCTATGCGGAAGACCGGTGTATCTACTCCGTACACAAGAAGATTGACGTGCCGGCGCACAAACGCAACTTCGGGATGGTATTTCAGGATTTTGCCCTCTGGCCGCATATGACGGTATACGAGAACGTTGCTTTCGGATTAAAAGCGGCCAAGCTTAAGACGGATCTCAGGCAAAAAGTAATCGAAGCGTTGGCTATGGTCCGTTTAGAAGGAATGGAAGACCGTTATCCGCATCAGCTGTCCGGTGGACAACAGCAGCGGGTTGCATTTGCCAGAGCAGTAGCGATCCGTCCGGCTCTAGTACTGTTCGATGAGCCTCTGAGTGCGCTGGATGCGGTGCTTAGGGAGGAAATGCGGATCGAAATGATGTCGCTTGTGAAGGATATGGGGTTGACTGCCCTTTATGTCACACACGATCAGGTGGAAGCCATGTCGATGTCGGATGAAATTGTGGTCATGCGGAAAGGGGAAGTCCTGCAGCGTGGAACCCCGGAGATGATATATGAAACACCCAGTCATCCCTTTGTGGCTTCGTTTATCGGCAAGTCCAATTGGTTGACGGTCGATCACTCCATGGTGAGGCCGGAGCATGTGAGCTGGAGCAGGACAAGCACGGAGGATGTATGCTATCAGGCAACCGTGCTTAGCGTGAGCTATGTAGGCGAGCGATACGAAATTCGCTTACAGGTGGATGGTTTGGACAAGTGGACCGCTTACCTGGACAAGAGAATTCCGGTCGGAGAACGCGTGAATCTGTACGTGTCTCCGCATACGATCTGCCAGATGGGTGAAGGAACAAGTCATGATAAGAACATGAGCATGCAACAAAATATAGCAAAACGCACGCCTGCTGCTGCAGGCTAAGATGAAGGGGAGTTGGGGAGAAATGAGTCAATTGAAGTTACGGAAAAAAAGCGCGGTACTGTTGTTGGCATCGGTCATGAGCCTAAGTCTGTTTGGATGTGGCAGTACACCGAATGGGGATTCAGCTACTAAGCCGGCACAAGATACAGGCAAGCAAACTGCATCGGGGAGTGCGCAAGCCGGAGGTAAGCTCGTCCTTTACAGCGCTGGCCCTCAAAAGCTTGCCGACAATATCGTGAGCGGTTTTGAAGCCAAGACCGGAGTGAAGGTAGAGATGTTCCAAGGCACAACGGGCAAAATTTTGGCACGGATGGAAGCGGAAAAATCGAATCCGGTTGCGGATGTTGTTATTCTGGCCTCCCTCCCTTCCGCACAGGCGCTCAAGGCGGATGGTCTGACACTTCCTTATCCTGAAGCTGCCAATGCGGACAAACTGAATAAAGATTGGTCCGACGCGGAAGGAAACTATTTCAGCACAAGCGCATCGGCGCTCGGGATTGTATACAACACCAATCTGGTCTCTGCGCCGCCTCAAAGCTGGGCGGACTTAGGCTTGCCAGAGTGGAAGGATGCGGTCAATATTCCGGATCCGACGTTGTCGGGATCGGCACTGGATTTTATCACGGGCTATTTGAGCGTGAAGGGCGACGCAGGCTGGAAACTGTTCGAGGATTATAAAGCCAATGGGACTGCTATGGCAGGAGCGAACCAGGAAGCGCTGGACCCGGTGATCACCGGTGCCAAGAGTTTGGTTGCCGCAGGCGTGGATTATATGGCGTATTCGGCTAAAGCCAAAGGCGAGCCGCTTGACATTGTATACCCGGAGGAAGGAACTGTCGTGAGTCCGAGACCTGCTGCGATTTTGAAATCCAGTCCGAACGTGGATAATGCCAAGGCTTTCATCGACTACTTGCTGTCTGACGAAGCACAGAAACTGGTGGCCGACGCCTATCTGATTCCGGGGCGTGTCGATGTGGAGGCTGAAGGCCGGACCAATCTGAAGGATATTCCGGTGTTTAAAGTGGATTGGGCTTGGATGAATGACCATGTGGATGAGACGGCTGCACGTTTTTCCGAAGTATTCAAGTAAGTGCATAAGAGTGCGTGTTCAAAAAGGTCGGTTTTCAGCACCGAGAAGGTTGGATGAAGCTAGGGAGTGAGGAGCGGAGCGTACGTAGTTTGTACGTGAGCACCGGAAGGCCCGGATGAATTCAAGATTCGATGCCGAGTTGCTTCTTGATTCACTTCGTGATCAAAATCGGACTTTTTGAACAACCTCTAGGAGTGAAGCACAGGAAGGCAATGTGAGGTGAACCGAAAAGTGAGACCTGTCATCATGGACAGTCAGCGATTTTTACGGAAAATGGGCGTTATTCTCGCCCTTTTTCTTCTTATTATAAGCATCGGTGTGCCCTTGCTACTTATTTTTTGGCAAAGTGTATACCCGGATCAGCACTTCGATTGGCTGGCGCCGATACGAACGATAGCCGGTCATGAGCTGTCCGGTATTTTGCTGCAAACCATCTGGCTAGGGGTATGCGTGGTGGCAGGATCGACACTGTTCGCACTGCCGCTCGCCTGGATGATGGCCAAAACCCGGTTGGGACAGCATCGGTGGGTGGACGTGATTTTGATGATTCCGTTCATGACCCCGCCGTATATCGGTTCGATGGGCTGGATTCTATTTATGCAAAAGGGCGGATATTTGCAGCAGTGGCTGCCGGGAGCAGCTAGGTGGAGCGATTCCTTCTTCAGTTTTGGAGGCATGGTGCTGATTATGAGCCTGCACTTGTTCCCGTTTCTCTACCTGCTGCTGCGGGACGCTCTGATCCGAATCGGTGGTAATCTGGAAGAGGCCGGGGCGGTTCATGGCGCAAGCGCAGGATACCGGTTTAGAAGAATCATATTGCCGCTGCTGTTATCCTCTTACGGCATGGGTGCGATGCTGGTGTTCGTAAAAACCATTGCGGAATTCGGCACGCCGGCAACGTTCGGTCGCCGCATCGGCTATTATGTGATGACCTCGGAAATCCACAAATATATTTCTAGCTGGCCCATCGATTTCGGTAAAGCGACCTCGCTGGCATCAGTCCTGCTGTCGGTTTGTCTGGTGATGTGGTACATGCAGTCTACGATCAGCCGGAGGTTTACCTACCGTCTTGTCGGCGGCAAAGGTCAGCGCTCCAAAAGATATTCGCTGCGCGGCAGCAAAGGCGCCGTCTGCGCTCTATACATCGGTTTGCTGCTGATATTGTCTGTCGGCATTCCTTATTTTTCAATCATTGCGGCATCCCTGATGAAGCTCCGCGGAGCCGGGTTGTCCTTAGATAATCTGACGCTTGATCATTACAAGGAATTGCTGTCCTGGGGATCGGTCAGCCAGAAAGCGATTAGTAACAGTCTGGGTCTGTCGCTTGCAGCATCTACGGTTGCTGTTCTGCTCGGTACCGGTTTTGCCCTGACGATCGGCAAGTCCCAGGCACGGATGCAGCGGGTCATCGATCTGTTAAGTCTTTTGCCTAATACGGTTCCCGGCATTGTGATGGTAGTCGGCTTGATCCTGCTCTGGAATGCGCCATGGATGCCGGTTACGCTCTACAATACCTATGGGATGGTGGTGCTGACGTACGTCGTGCTGTTCCTCCCGTACACGGTGCAATATGTAAAGGCGAGCTTTACGCAGATTGACGGTACTCTGTTTCAGGCGGGGCAGGTATTTGGAGGCGGTCCTCTGCTTATACTACGGCGGATTCTGCTGCCGCTGATTATGCCCGGCATGCTGGCAGGATGGATCATGACCTTCACGATTGCATCACGGGAGCTGGTCGGGTCACTGCTCATTTTACCGCCATCGATGCAGACATCAGCTACATATATCTTTGCGCAGTTTGAGCAGGGACAGGTGTCTCTCGGGATGGCGATGGCCGTCGTCTCCGTCGGTATGACGGTGCTGCTGTTACTGCTGGTCGAAGCTATGAATTCTAAAAGAAAGTGGAATGCATCATGATGAAACTGACGGTGTGGGGCGGTGCAGGCGAGCATGGCCGTTCCGCCTATTTACTAAGCGGCAGCCAGGTTCATTTACTCATGGATTGCGGCGTCAAGAAGGAAGGATCGGGAGACTATCCCATGATCCACCAAGAACAGGTGCCGAAGCTGAATGCCGTGTTTCTGTCGCATGCCCACGAGGATCACTCGGTGGCGATTCCACTCCTGTACCGGCTTGGCTATCAAGGGGAGGTATGGACTACTCGGGAGACAGCAGCGCAGTTAACGGCCTACTTCGCCTCTTGGAGAGAATTCACGGCAAGGGCAGGCGTAGAGCTTCCTTATATGGAGGAGGATCAGCTGGCGATCCGCTACCGGTACCTGGAGGAAGAGGCTGAGAAGTTGACATGGTTTGAGGCGCTTCCCGGCGTAAAGATCATGTGGGGGCGAAGCGGCCATATGGTAGGGTCTGTCTGGTTTCTGGTACAGGCTGAAGGCAAACGGATCTTTTATTCAGGAGACTATACATCGGAATCGCTGCTGCTTGAGGATGACAGCCCTGCGCTGGTAGACAAGCCTTCTTCCATGCTGCTGGATCTGGCTATAGTGGATGCGGCTTACGGGACCGACGCTAATTCACAGGCCGATAAACTGAAGCAATTGGAACAAAAGATTGAGAGCACGCTGCAAACTGGCGGGAAGGTATTATTACCGGTGCCGGCCGCCGGTCGAGGGCAGGAAATGATCCTATGGGCATACAGGAACTGGGGAAACGTGCCGATCGTAATCGAAGCGCCGCTGATCGAGGGGATGAAGCGACTGCTTGAGCGTTCGGAGTGGCTTCGCAGCAAGGAGTCCGATCAGGGAATGAGAGATCAGCTGGAGTTATTACTGAATCGGAACGATTGGATCATACCCGCTAGCGAGGTGGAACGCGAGTCCTTGCTCCAGAAGCACGGGGCATCGCTATGGTTCGTAACCGATGGGATGATGCAGTCGAATCTTGCGCAGTGGTATTATAGCCAGATGTCCAGTGATACCCGGAATCTGGTCCTGCTCACGGGTCATGTTTCCCAGGGGACTTTTGGACATCGTCTCCTTCAACATCCGGCGTCATACGGTGCCTGCTCAGTCACGAAAATCAGGTATAAGGTACACCAGGGCCTGATGGACGTGCGCCAGATGATAACCGGCGTTCCAGCACTGCATACCGTACTTGTGCATGCAGACAAAGGAGAAACAGACCGGTTACAAGCCTGTCTGACAGAGGAATCGCCAGATCCCAACCTTCACATTTATTCCATGTCGGTTGGTGAGGAAGTCTATTTCTAGTCGTGTTTAGAGAACCTTTATCGCTTTCGCGATAAAGGTTTTTTTGTGGAATGGCTGTTATGTGTTTAGATGCAGGTGAAGTTGGTGAAGGCTGTAATGAACATATATAAAAATAAATTAGTACCAAGTACTAGTACTTGGTGATATAATAGTTATAAACTTGGAGGTGTGAATGATGAGCCAATCAAAGTCAAGAATTACGGCAATCGGGACCTATGTTCCTGAACGGATATTAACCAATGCAGATTTAGAGAAGATGGTGGAAACGAGTGATGAGTGGATTGTGCAGCGAACAGGCATGAGGGAACGCCGGATTGCTGCCCCGCATGAGTACGTGTCGGATCTTGCCATAAAGGCTGTAGAGGATATGGTTGATCGGTACGGCGTTACCGTACGGGATGCCGATATGATTCTTGTGGCCACAAGCACGCCGGAGTATTCTTTTCCCAGCACAGCCTCCCGGGTGCAATCGAAGCTGGGCATTGCAAGCACGGGTGCCCTGGATCTGAATGCCGCTTGTGCGGGATTTGTATATGCACTCCAGATGGCTGACGGGTTAATATCCGGGGGAGCCTACCGTAAGATCCTGGTTATCGGCGCAGAAACCTTATCGAAGATTACGGATTACACCGACCGGACGACATGCGTATTGTTTGGGGATGGCGCCGGTGCCGTATTGTTGGAGAAAGATGAGGATTCGTCAAGTGTCATAGCGTCTGTATCGGGAACCTTTGGCGAAGGCGGCATTCATCTGTATAAAACAGCGCTCTCCGAGCAAATGGACGGTACAGAATTAAAGAGCGGCTGCCTTGTTCAAAATGGCCGTGAAATTTATAAGTGGGCTATTCGGAACATTCCGGACGGCGTTCGCGCTCTTTTGGCTAAAGGGGGCATGACCCCAGCCGAAGTGGATTGGTTTGTCCCGCATAGCGCCAATCTTCGCATGATCGAAGCGATTAACGAGCGGGGGCCATTTACCATGGACCGCACCTTAACCAGCGTCGAGTACCGCGGGAATACGTCGGCAGCCTCCATTCCGCTTGCACTTCAGCTGGCGGTGGATGAAGGACGGCTGAAAGCGGGAGACCACGTCTTACTCTACGGGTTTGGCGGGGGAATGACCTATGCCGGCTCCATCGTAAAATGGACGATATAATTCCTTAATATCTATAAGACCGCTATCGACATTCGATATGCGGTTTTTTTGTGCTGCGATTTTTTGATAAACGAACCTGAATCGTAATAAATTCAACTCAAATTCGAAAGTTTACCACCTCAAAATTTGACGCCGCTTTCATTAGACTAAAGAAGAAAAATACGTTTCATGGAAGAGGGATAGAACGATGAAAAGGTTTAAGTCATGGAGCATGCTGCTCCTGAGTATCATCATGGTGTTCACGCTGGCCGCATGTGGAGGCGGAGGTGGTAACGGAAGCAGTACGGCTGAATCTCCGGGGGGAGGCAGCAGCAACGAAGAGACGGACAATACAAAAGAAGGAACCGAGTCCACAGAGAAAATCGAGCTCTCCTTCTGGTCGCTGGGAACGACCAACTATGAGGATCTGGCGAAGGAATATACGAAGGAGCATCCGAACATCACGTTCAAATTCCAGAATACGTCGGACCAAACCGCACATCACAACAACCTGACGACAGCATTGTCCGCTGGCTCGGGTGCGCCTGACATTTTCCAATTAGAAATCGCGTTTATGGAGCGTTTTATCAACAACCAGGATAAATTCTATAATCTGTACGATCTCGGCGCCAAAGACTTAGAAGGCAACTACCTGGAGTGGAAATGGAAGCAGGCCACATCGGTTGACGGCTCCTTCCAACTCGGTCTGCCAACAGACATCGGTCCTACGGTTGTATATTACCGTACGGATCTGGCTGAGCAAGCCGGACTGCCGACGGATCCGGACGGGTTTAGCGCAGCGATTGATTCATGGGACAAATTCGCCAGCGTAGCCAAGGAGTTCACAAGCAAAACAGGAAAACCGTTCGCCGACTTGACGGACCTGGTATACAACGGGGTGCGCGACCAGTCCCCGGATCAAATCTACTTCAACAAAGAGGATGGCTCCTTTATCGGAGATACGAACCCGCAAGTGAGGAAAGCTTATGACTTTACGGTAAAAGGAATTCAGGAGGGCTGGATCGGCAACTGGATTCTGTGGTCTCCTGAATGGCAAAAAGCGATCAATGATGGAGACTTTGGCGTCATGCTCGGTCCGGCTTGGATTGCCGGTACGATCCGCAATGCGAAGGATACCGCAGGCAAATGGCAGATTGCCCAGCTTCCTGAAGGAGCAGGCAACTGGGGCGGTTCGTTCCTGACCCTGCCAAAGGAAGGCAAGCATTCGAAGGAAGCCTACGAATTCATCTCCTGGGTGCTTAACAAGGAGAATCAGCTGAAATCGTTCAAGGACAGCGGCTTGTTCCCATCTATCCCGGCAGTTTACAGCGAGCCTTCATTCACGGAGGAGAAGGATGAATTCTTCGGCGGCCAGGTGATTTCCGAAGCGTATGCCAAATCGGCGGAACGCATCAAGCCGGTTTACTACGGACCGCTTCATGACCAGACCGACACGATCATCAAGAACGCGCTCAAAAACGTGCTGGAGAAAAAAGCTGACCCGCAAAAAGAATGGGAAAGTGCCATGAAACAAATCAAGACGCTGGTTGATCGCAGCTAGGAAAAGGAGCATTCCTCGCTAGCTCGTTCATCCCGTAATCCGTCCGAATCCGAGTAGGGAGGAAGCTCTCTTCGCTCGGATTCGGATTTATCCTTACCTACCTGGAGGTGCATTCATGGCAGACACAGCTACAGCAGAGTCCCCGCAACCGGTGCCCCCGAGGCGGCGTTTGTTGACGGAGACCGTGCGAAGCCGGTTTACGGCGTATACGTTCATATCGCCATTCTTCATATTGTTCGCAATTTTTGGACTGTATCCGATTCTTTTTACCATCTATTTGTCCTTCTTCAAATGGGACGCACTCGGACCGATGAAATACGTCGGCTTCAAGAACTACGAACTGATTACAAGCGACCCGACCTTCTGGATCGCGTTTAGCAACACACTCATTATGGCTTTGATGGGTACCGTGCCGCAGCTGATTGTGGCCTTATTTGTGGCGGTTATGCTCAACTCGGCCTTGAACAAATTCAAGAACACATTCCGCATTCTGTATTTCATGCCGAACATCACCTCCATCGTTGCCGTGACACTGGTGTTCAGTACGATGTTCGGCAACAACGGGATGGTCAACTGGCTCTTGAACACCTTCGGTGCGGAAAGCGTACCGTTCAACTCCGGCTGGTGGGGTGTCAAAATCGCGATTTCGACCATGGTGATGTGGCGGTGGATGGGCTATAACGCCATTATTTTTCTGTCCGGTCTGCAGAGCATTCCGACCGATATTTATGAAGCGGCCAAAATCGACGGCGCCACCCGAGGTCAGCAGCTGCTCTATATCACGCTTCCGCTTCTTCGGCCATTCATTCTGTTTGTGACCTTGGTATCGACGATCGGCGCACTCCAATTGTTTACGGAGCCTTATGTATTCCTAGGTCAGTCCGGCACGGGCTCTACGCGTCAGGAAGGGGTAACGATGGTCACCTATCTGTATAATGAAGCATTTAAGAACGGATTTTTCGGTACGGCAGCGGCAACGGCGGTGCTCTTGTTTATCGCCACCATTCTGTTCTCGGTATTGAATATGATGGTGGGCCGCGAAGGTAAAGATACGGGAGGTAAGAAAGCATGAGCACAGTTGCCATAAGCCGGAAAAAACCGGATGAACCCGGTGTTGTCGCCAAATTCTTCTTCTACCTCTTCATGATCCTTGGCGCGCTGGTCTCGATCTTCCCGTTCTTCTGGATGTTTGTCGTGGCTACGAATGACAAGGATGCGGCATTTCATATCCCGCCGCTGCTTACGCCCGGAACGGAGTTTCTGGATAACTTCTCGCGCGTGCTGGAGCGAACGGATTTTTTCAGAGCATTGATGAACTCGGTCGTTGTGTCTACAGCCGTTACATTGTCCGTTGTGTTCCTCTGTACGCTGGCGGGTTATGCTTTTGCCAAGTATGAGTTCCCTTTGAAGAAGACGCTGTTTGTTTTTGTCATTGCCACGATGCTTGTGCCTGCTCAGCTGGGCGTGCTTCCACAGTACGTCATCATGGCCAAGCTGCACTGGATCGACAGCTACAAAGCGCTGATCGTGCCCGCCATGGTCAATGCCTTCGGCATCTTCTGGATGCGGCAGTACATTGCTTCCGCGGTTCATACCGAGCTGATCGAAGCGGGGCGGATTGATGGCGGCGGACATTTCCGGATTTTCTGGAACATAGCCATCCCTGTCGTAACACCGGCGATGGCTACACTGGGGATTCTGAATTTCATGAATGTGTGGAATGATTTCTTCTGGCCGCTCGTCGTATTGAAAAACAGAGAAAATTACACCATTCAAATTGCGCTGCAGCAATTGTTCACCAATAAAGACGGCCTTGATTTCGGAATGATCATGTCGGCCACCTTCACGGCTACACTGCCGCTTCTCATTGTGTTTCTATTGTTCAGCCGCTATGTTATCGCGGGTCTGACATCAGGCGCGATAAAAAGTTAACATGCGGGGTGATGTCTTACAAGGAATGCGGACTGTCATGAAGAATAATAGACATAGTAGAGTGGAGGGAGGAAGGATCCATGAAACTCCGCCGAAAGATATTGCTGGCTATTATTCTTCTGGTCTTCATTCCGGTTATTGCACTGGGCGGGGTATCCTACTACAGTTTTTCGGAAGCGATGGAGAAGAAGTCGAATGATTTCTACTGGATTTCGCTTCTGGAGACGGATCGGAAGCTGAAGTTCGCCTTGAATGAAATCACGACGATTTCCAACTCGGCGATCACCCAGCAGTCGGTTCAGCAGATGCTGAAACAGCCGGAATACGCGGTTACCTACGAGCAGCGTCAGGAGATCAACAATTTGATCAATCATCCGATGATTGCGTCGTTTGCCTTTTATTCCAACGACCAATTGCTTTATCATACGAATGGCGGAATGGAGCTTCAGGAGCTGAGACAGCAGGAATGGTATGAAGCGGTGGAGAAGGCGGAAGGGCGCCCTGTATGGGTCGGTCCCGGCGAGAACGGCTCGGCGGCATCCGGTTCTCCCGTTTTGATCCAATCCAGAGTCATTAAGGATTATTACTCGCTGGAGGATATTGGGACTGTCGTGATTTATGTGAAGCCGGATCTGCTCGATCAGGTATTCTGGGAGGCGGCAACGCTGAAGCAGGGAGATATTTTGCTGGTCAATAAGCAGGGTCGCATCGTATTCAGCAAGTCAGGCGGACATATTGGGGAGCGGACAGAATTCCCGTTTCTGTCGGATAGCTATACGAATGGAAAAGGCTATTATATCGATCAATATGCCGATGAAAAATCACTGATCACGTATTCTCCTTCGCACAATAAAGAATGGTTTCTGGTTGCCATTACGCCAAGCAAACTCATCTCGGCCGAATCGGTCTCGATTCGTAATCTGGCCTTGATTCTGGGATTGATCTCGCTCGTGTCGGCGTTTCTGTTCGACCGTTTTTTTGTGCGCAGAATGGTACGCAGCATCATCAGCGCGGTGAACGGGATGAAGCGCGTCAAGCAGGGAATCTTCGTTCCGATCCCATCGCATAAAGTGGCGGAGGACGAGACGGATCTATTAATTGACGGCTTTAACCGGATGAGCACGCAGATCCAGGAGCTGATCGGACAGGTCGAGACGGAGCAGGCTCGGAAAAAGGAAGCGGAACTCCAGGCGCTGGTCGCTCAAATCAATCCGCATTTTATATACAATTCACTAGAATCGATTAATTCGATGGCCGTGCTTCAGGGAAACAAGGATATCAGCAAGATGGTGGTCTCCCTCGGAAAGCTGCTTCGCATCAGCATCAGCGAGCATCATGAGCTCATACCGCTGAGCATGGAGCTGGAACATGTCCAGCATTATATGCGGATACAGAAATTCCGGTTTGAAGAAAAGTTTGATTACGGCATAGAGCTTCCGAATGCGCTTAAGCACTACGTTACGCAAAAGCTGATTGTTCAGCCGATTGTTGAGAACGCTTTATATCACGGGATTGAGCCGATGGAGGAAAGCGGATTGATCTCGATCAGGGTGTCCGAAGACGGAGAGGATATCGTGATTGATGTGGAGGACAACGGTCCGGGCTTTGATCCGGAGACGCTGATCAAACTGTGGAATACGGACCAGGGACAACTGAAGAAGTATCGCGAGAATGGAGTCGGTCTGAAGAATGTGCATGAAAGGCTGCGGATCCGGTTTGGCAGCCGTTACGGATTGATGATTTGTTCCTCGCCCGGTTACGGCTCCTTGATACGAATCCGAATACCGAAAATACTGACATGACAGGGGGGCTGCAGCGTGAGATGGTTTTGGAATTGGGGCTGGATTGTCGGATATGCCACGCTGTTGGCGCTGTCTGTCGCGTGGGTTACGGTGCAGAGTCAGGGACCGGCCCAGGAGGAACAGCCCGAGAAAATTACGCTGACGTTTCGGCATTTCTGGAACAAGGAGCATGACAAACCAGTGCTGGCCATATTCGAGAGCATTGTCCGCACGTATGAGAAAGCGCATCCCAATGTAAAGGTGAACTTTGAAAGCATCGATCAGACGATTCACCGGGAACAAAAGCTGAAAAGCGAGATGGTCACCGGTACGCCGCCGGATATGTTTGTCCTGTTCGGCGGAGCCGAGATTATACCGTATGCCAGATCCAACCGGCTGATGGATCTAACGGATTTTTTGCAGGATACCGGTCTGAAGGAGCAATTCAAGGATCTCCACCATTGGACCTTCGACAATCGGATCTACGGCCTGCCCTTTGAGGGGCACGCGGAGCCGATCTATTATAACCGGGCTTTATTTCGGAAGCTGAATCTGGAGCCGCCGAAGACGCTGGATGAGCTGAATGAGGTGATTCGTAAGCTTCGCCAGAACGATATCATTCCCTTTGCGCTTGGGAATGAAGACCGCTGGCCGGCAGGGATTTTTGCGCATTATTTCATGGATCGGTACGCGGGGCCGGAGCTGATTGACCGGCTGGTTGAAGGAGAAGATCAGGTCAGCTTTGTGCATGAGTCGTATCTGGAGGCGTTTGAGCAGTTGGAGTCGTGGATCAACGAAGGGGCGTTCAGTCCGAACGCGAATGATATATCCACGGAAGAAGCGATAGCCCAGTTCACTGAAGGGAAAGCAGCGATGTATTTGAACGGCAGTTGGGATATCACGCTGTTCCGGAATGAGGATCATCCGGATTTTCAGAACGAGGTAGGCGTCATTCCCTTTCCGTCTCTTCTTCCCGGTGAAGAACGATCCTTGGCAGGCGGATACACCATTGGCATCGGGCTGTCATCAGATATGGATGAGTCGAAGAAGCAAGCGGCTTTGGAGCTGCTGCGCATGTTCTATACCCCAGAGGTGCAAACGCGGCTGGTGTATGAAGGGCTCCGCGTCCCTTCGATGAAGATTGCCTATGATTCGAAGAAAACCGGGCCGGTGTTTGCTCAGGTCACGGAATTGATGGAGGAATCCACGAGTACCTTTCTGCCATATGACAACAAGCTGTCACCTGAGGTGAACCGTTTATTCCTCAAAGTGATCGAGGATATGATTGGTGGACGGATGCAAGCGGCCGGCGCACTGGAACAGATACAGAAGTCCTCGGTGCGCTATTGGCAGCTAAGGCGAAACACGGTGCCGGAGTAACCAAAAGAGACAAGGGGGAACGTCATGGGCGGATCGGACGGTAAATTCAGAGTCATTCTGGTTGATGATGAGCCGATCATTCTGCGCAGTCTAAGGGCAGCCATTCCCTGGGATGAGCTGGATCTGGAAGTCGTAGGGGAGGCCAAGACAGGGGACAGCGCTCTCAAGCTGGCGCGTGAAGTGTCGCCGCATATGATCATCAGCGATATTCGGATGCCGGGAATGGATGGCATTACGCTCATGAAGGAGCTGAAGGCAGATCAGGCACGGCGGATCATTATTTTCATTAGCGGGTACGGAGAGTTCGAATACGCAAGGGAAGCGCTGCGCGAAGGGGCTTTCGATTACTTGCTGAAGCCGATCGATCACGATGAGCTGACGGAAACGATAGCCAAGGCAGCCAGAACCCTGGAGAAGCAGATTGCGGATGACCACATGATGCACTCGATCAAGGTTTTATCGCTGCTGGCCCGGGAGAGGATGCTGACGGAATTTATCGAGGGAAATCGAAGCCCCTTGCAGCATATGCAGTGGCTGGAAGACAGCGAGCTGGAGCATGGATACACGATGGCCGTCATTCAATTGGATCATTACTTGCGGCTTAACGAGTTATGGAGCATGGACGAGAAGTGCCTGTGGCTGTTTGCCGTACGGAACGTCCTGGAGGAATGGTCTTTGCAGCATGGGGGACTGACGGTATTCCCTTTCCGCAGCGGCGAATGGGTGCTGCTGTTTCCGAACCTGACGAAGGAGCGGCAGGAGGATATTGGCCGGGATCTGGTGCAATTGATCAAGCGGAATACGAAGCTGTCCTGCTCGGTCGGCTTCAGTCCCAGCATGGCTGGGATTGACCGCTTGGGAACGGCTTACGAGACGGCTGTCCGCGCCTTATACCAGCGGTTCTATTCCGGGGAAGAGGGGGTGTTCCTCGGGACTCCCGATTCCATTATGGAAACGGCCAGCGAAGCAAAGTATCCGAAGCATCTCGAGTCGCTCATGGTGGAAAGCATCCGCACGCTTCACAAGGAACGGCTGCTGGAGCTTTTTGACGAGACCAAGGCTTATATCGAGGAGCATGCGTTCAGCAGGGAGATGACCGAGCGGATGCTGCTGGAGATGAGCGTTGTGCTGTATCGGCAGTTTGAGCATATGAAGGTGCTGTTTGAGTGGTCGCTGGAAGAATTGCTGCAGGAGCTTCATGCATCCGGCACCCTTCAGCAGCTGATGGACGTCGTAAAAAGCCATTTCAGCAAGTGGATTGCTGAGAGCCGGTCCGGGCAGGCCAAAGAGAACGTTCAGGCCGTGATGGGCAAAGCCAAGGATTATATCGCGGAAAATTATCAGAAGGATCTCAGCATTGAAGAGGTATCGGAGCTGGCAGATTTGAGCATCAGCCATTTCTGTACTCTGTTTAAGGGAACAACCGGGTATACGTTTCTGGAGTACTTGACGGAATGCCGGATCGAGAAGGCCAAAAGCATTTTGCTGAATACGGATGTGAAGGTGTACCAGGTAGCGCCGCTGGTAGGGTATCAGGACCCTCGATATTTCACCCAGGTATTTAAGAAAGTAACAGGAAAAACGCCCTCCGAGTATCGCGAAGAGGCGATATCCAAGACATAAAGAGGCGATGATTCGTTCGTGGTGTTAATGGGCCAATCATGTGAGGATAGCTTTCAGCATAGCAGGGAATGAATAACAGATCTATTTTTTCCGGGTTTGATCAGGGAAAAAGGAGCTCTGTTATTTTTATTTTAAATATCTTAATATTAAGACTTGACGATTTCTGAGTTAAATACTAAACTGAGATTAAGCACCAGATGCACATGATAAGTTGAGTAAGCAAGGATGAAGGTGCTTTTTGAATAAGGTACTTTTTGAGTAAGGCGTTTATCCAAACGGGACAGGTGCCTGTGATAGTGTTTTGTTAATGAAGGATATATCAATATAGATGGAGGTTGAAGTCATGAAGTTTAAAGGAATTCATCACGTATCCGCGTTAACGGCTGCGGCTTCGCGGAACTTCGAATTTTATACGAAGGTTCTTGGTATGCGCTTGGTTAAGAAGACGGTGAACCAGGATGATGTATCGGTATACCATCTGTTTTATGGCGATGAAAAAGGAAACCCTGGGACGGAGCTGACCTTCTTCGAAATTCCGATGGCAGGCCGGACCCGCGAGGGAAACAACAGCATCTCGGCAACATCCCTCCGCGTACCTAGTGACCGCGCTTTGGAATACTGGACCCAGCGGCTGGATGAACATGGGGTAGAACGCGAGGAGATCAAGGAACGTGCCGGCCGATTGACCCTTCTCTTCAGAGATTTCGAGGGCCAGCGCATCATTCTGGTCTCGGATGAACATAATGAGGGAGTTCCTGGGGGCATCCCTTGGGAAAAGGGACCGGTTCCTGCGGAATACGCCATCATCGGTTTAGGTCCGGTGCAGCTGACCGTACCTAATGCAGTGCAGACCGTGAAGGTATTGACGGAGCTGATGGGTTTCCGTTACAAAGGGCAGTATGCCTCCCCAGTAGACGGGCAGGCGGATATCCTTGTTTTTGAGACAGGAGAAGGCGGCACAGGAGCGGAAGTGCACGTAGAGGAACGAACAGACCTTCCGCAGGAGCGACTTGGTCGGGGCGGTGTTCATCACGTTGCATTCCGCGTAGAGGACGAGGAGGAGCTCCGGGCATGGATCAACCGGATTGGCGATGTAGGATTTTCGAATTCGGGGTTTGTCGATCGTTTCTACTTCCGTTCCTTGTATTTCAGAGAGCCTAACGGTATTTTGTTCGAGGTGGCTACTGATGGCCCGGGTTTTGACACGGATGAGCATATCGATCATCTCGGCGAATCCCTTGCGCTGCCACCGTTCCTTGAGCCGAAGCGGGAACAGATTGAAGCCCACCTAAAGCCTCTCCATACCATTCAATAATGAAGGCGCATATATGCGCAGCAAAAAGCACCGGGCAAGCCTCTCTTTTGAGGCATTTGCCCGGTGCTTTTTTATATGATCTATTCATATAGCCGTGAAATGGCTTTTGCGGCTGTGCTGACATGCTCACGCAGCTCCAGTGGAGCCGTCACCTCGATTTCCGCTCCGCAGCTTAGAAGGAATGCCGAGGCCGATTCCAAGGTGTTGAATTCCAAATCGGCTGCTACCCATCCGTCGTGCTGGCTTTCCATGTCGCATCGGATTATTTTTACGTATCGCTCGCGCTCAAAGCGCTTGATCAGAGAGACGGTCATTCGAACCTGTGCCGGATACTGCGGAAGATTCTGCATGAACCGTGCCAGCGACTCCTCCCAATACTCGGATAGATTAAAATCAGCCGGGCGCTCGAAGGTATCCTCGGACATGACGGCATCCACGATTCTAGATACACGGTAGGTTCGCATTTCGCCTTCGGATTCCGCGACCACATACCAGGTGCTGCGTTTGGCAACCAGCCCGAGCGGATGAATGATTCTTTCGACCCGCTCCTCTCCCTTCATATATTGAATACGGGTGATACGATCCAGCCATAGTGCCTCCTGAAGCACAGTAAGATATGGATGCGATTCACGGTAGGAGTGCCAGCCTGCGCCATCAATATGGATTTTCTCCCGAATGATTTCGGCGTCCTGTCGAATGGAGCGGGGGGAAGAGGCCAATAATTTCTGATAAGCCGTATCAAACTGTTTGCGGATTCCCAAATCTCCGATCAGCGGACTATGACTGGAGACCAGCAGGGAGATAAGCTCGTCAGGCGTCATTCCGGTCAGGTTCGTTCGATAGCTCTCCTCCAGCACCCAACCGCCGAGGGAGCCTCTTTCCGCATAGACGGGAATACCGGCCGAGCTTAGACTTTCCATATCGCGTATGATTGTTCGTTCCGATACCTCGAGCTGCTCCGCTAAAAAACGGGTGTTCTTCTTACCTCCGTTCTGGAGCATCAGCATAATGGACAATAGACGATCCGCCCTCAAGTCATGTCACCTCTTTAATATCTGTAGAAGATAATTGTATTGTAGCACGGATATAAGACAAGGGATGTCATATATGACTGATACGATAAGGATGTTGAGAAAATTCAGTATACAGGTTGGAGGTTACCCTATGAATAAGAATGAGCACAAGCCATTACAAGGAAAAGTAGCTGTCGTTGCCGGAGCGACCCGAGGGGCTGGCCGCGCCATTGCGGTGATGCTGGGTGCCGCAGGGGCAACGGTGTATTGTACAGGACGGAGTGTACGGGGGCAGGTATCGGATATCAAGCGAACTGAGACCATTGATGACACGGCGGATATGGTCACAGCACGAGGCGGGATCGGCATCGCCGTGCAATGTGATCATACCGTGGAAGAGCAAGTAAAAGCATTGTTTGAACGGATTCGCGAGGACCAGCAAGGACGACTGGACATCCTCGTCAATGATATATGGGGAGGCGAGAACCTCACGCACTGGAACATCCCGTTCTGGGAGCAGTTTCTGTCCGATGGATTGCTGATGCAGGAGCGCGCGGTTACCACGCACATGATCACAAGTTATTACGGTGTTCCGCTGATGGTGGACAGCGGCGGCGGATTGGTCATTGAGGTAACGGATGGGTCTACGTATCAGTATCGCGGGAACTTGTATTACAGTCTGGCAAAAATTTCGGCGATCCACCTGGCTGCAGCCATGGCGGAAGAGTTGCGTCCCTATCAGGTAACTGCGCTGTCCGTTACACCAGGATTTCTGCGTTCCGAACAAATGCTGGATCACTTTGGTGTTACGGAAGAGAATTGGCAGGATGCCACAGCGCAAGAGCCGCATTTCATCGAGTCGGAGACCCCGTATTTCCTGGGACAGGGCATTGCGGCGCTCGCGGCTGATCCGAATGTTGCCGACAAGAGCGGCAAAGCGCTGACTAGCTGGGATTTATCGGATGAATACGGGTTTAGCGACATCGATGGACGCAGGCCGCATTGGGGCAATTATGCGAAGAAGCAAGGACTCCCTCTTTCTTAAAAAGAAAGGGATGTAAAACAGGGTGACCTACCGCCAGATGGCGAATAGGTCACCCTGTTTTGTTGTGGATTTTTATTCGTTCATTCGCGAATACCGCTGCGTAATCTGGATCGTGCAGTGGCCGGTGAGTCACACCATGAAATCCAAAAATCCATTTCAATCAAGTTAGGTTCAATCAAAGTTAGGTTTAATCATGTTAGGAACGGCCGCGTCTCATCGAACCCATGATCAGGCTGACGATAAAGACAAGCACGACGGCACCGATCAGAGCAGGCAGGATGTAGAATCCTCCCATTTCCGGTCCCCAAGACCCGAGCAGAAGTCCACCCAGCCAAGCACCGACAAAACCGGCAATGATGTTACCGATGATACCGCCGGGAATGTCTCTGCCCATAATCAAGCCTGCAATCCAACCAATGATACCACCAACGATTAATGACCAAAGAAAACTCATTGTTTATCACCTCGTATAAGTTATAGTTGTTTGTGCCTTACTATTAACCAAAGACGTGATTTTTAAACCGGATAATGACAAAATCACTTTTTTCCAGCAGACGAAATACCGTATCATGCTTTGATAAACTCCGGACATTTGATTATGCTTGAAATAGGGATAGTCTGAAAATAATAAAGGAGCTGGCATGAGACTTATGGTTGAAAAATGGACAGAAGAATATACGATTCAATCGGTTGATGCAGATTTTAAAGGGGATTGCCGTTGGTCTTCACTGCTCAGTATTTTGCAAAGAGCGGCTGACCGCCATATTGAAGCGCTCGGGATCAGTCGCGAGGAGATGATTGAGCGGGGCATGGGCTGGATGCTGATTACGCTGGAGCTTGATATGCGGCGCATGCCAAGGGATATGGAAACCGTATATGTGGATACTTGGAGCCGCGGGGCCAAAGGGGCGCTATGGCATCGGGATTATCGGATAAAGAACGGCAATGGAGAATTGCTGGGCGAGGGCCGATCGGTATGGGCGCTGGTGGATATTCATAAACGGAAAATTTTGCGTCCGTCCATGTTTCCATACGAGGTGCCGATCGGTCAAGAAACGGTTGGAGAACTGCCAAGCAAAGCCGTTTTGCCGGAAGGGGTACAGTTGGATGAGGCGTATATGTACACGGTCCGGTACAGCGGAATCGATACGAATGGTCATTTGAATAATGCCCGTTATGCAGACCTGTGCTTCGACGTGCTAGATGAGCAGGAGCTTCGGGAAGGGCAAGTGACCGGCTTCAAGATTACATATCATCACGAGGCCAGACTGAAGGATACGATGCTGATCAAGCGTTCGGTCGAAGAGAACAATCGGGTGTATGTGCAGGGCGCATCGCCGGACGGAACCAACTTTTTTGAAGCGGCAATCGTTAGGGAGTCATAACCATCAGGCGAAATCTTTCGGAAGGGGAAAGAGCGACCTGACGCTTCATGGAGGGTGAACGGATGTACAAAATCATGATTGTTGAGGATGACCCGAAGCTGGCGGGGCTGCTGCAATCGCATATCGAACGGTACGGAAATGATGGGAAAATCATCGAGGATTTCGATCATGTGCTGGAGCAATTCCACGAGATAAAGCCGCATATCGTTCTGCTCGATGTGAATCTGCCAAGCTTTGACGGATATTATTGGTGTCGCCAGATCAGGTCGGTATCCACCTGTCCGATTATTTTCATATCCGCTCGGAACGGGACGCCTGATCAGTTAAGGGCACTGGAGAACGGAGCGGATGATTATATCACCAAGCCGTTTGCTTACGATATCGTCATCGCCAAAATCCACAGCCAGCTGCGTCGCGTATATGGCGATTATGCAGCAGCATCCGCCGAGCGTACGGTTGAGAAGGACGGGCTGGTCCTGTATCCCGAACGGATGGAGCTGATTCTCGAGGATCGGACATCCTTACTCACGAAAAAAGAAACAATCCTCCTGGAGACGCTGCTGAGCCGGAGCCCCCGGCTGGTCACACGCGAGACGATTCTGGAGAAGCTGTGGGATGATACGTTCGTTGACGATAATACGCTGAGCGTGAATATTAACCGGGTACGAAAACGGCTTGCGGAGTTAGGGATTGAGAATGCGCTGGAAACGATCCGTGGCTCCGGGTATCGGCTGCACACGGTTTGGAAGAGGTAAGGGAAGGCTATGAAAAAGCTGTTTTGGCGTGAGCAACTGCCCCTGATTCTATTTACGGTCGCCGAGTTGTTCGTCGTGCTGCTCGTATTCTGGTATGACGGTTATGATCATCCGGTGACAGCGGCCTATGCCGTTTTCCTCGGTCTGACCATTCTGGGCGGATACTTGGCATTCCGGTACTTCACGCACCGGGATTTCTACGAGCGGCTGTCACAGCCCATCAGGTCGCTGGAGGAATCGATCAAGCATAATGAATCGGCCCCGCTGCCTACGGCCCTTAGCGAGCTGATGGAAGAGCAATACCGTCAATACCGAACGGTCATGGAAGAATGGGAGCGCCGGCGGAAAGAGCATATGATCTTCATGAATCAATGGGTGCATCAGATGAAAACGCCGCTGTCCGTCATTGAGATGATCATGCAAGAGGATGATAACGACTCCTTCAAGAGTATATCCGAAGAGTCCGACCGGATTCGGCGCGGGCTGGAGATGGTGCTCTACATGTCCAGGCTCGAAACCTTTGAGCAGGATTTCAGTGTGGAGCCCGTGAAGCTGCATCAGGCGGCAGTCGATGCAGTTCACGAGAATAAGCGTTATTTTATTCACAGTCATGTGTATCCGGAAGTCCGGATTGATTCGGATCTCACCGTCCAGACGGATGCCAAGTGGCTTCGGTTCATCCTGCTGCAGCTGCTGTCCAACGCCATCAAATATTCCGCCGGTACCGGACTTAAGGTGACGATCCAAGCCCACCGGAGCGAGGATCACCGCCACGTCGTGCTGGAGATCACGGACCGGGGGATGGGCATACCCAAATCTGATATGAAGCGGGTGTTCGACCCGTTTTATACCGGGGAAAACGGACGCAAACTGAAGGAATCCACCGGCATGGGCTTGTATCTCGTTAAGGAGGTCGTTCATAAAATGAACCACCAAATCGAGCTGGAATCCGAGCCGGGGAGAGGAACGACCGTGAGGTTGATATTCTCGGGGTGAGACTCGGGACAAGTAGTCCTGTTAGCGTCTGACTGGCGATGGCTTATGATGTTAAGTAAGGTTGTTGGCTGTTTAAAATTAAAATAACAGTATGGATTTAGGCGCCGAGTAGGGTCAATCAGACAATATTTAAGTCATTCTTAGATTATGGAGCGGTACAGTAATCCACATAAATACTTTATGATAGCACCTTATCTCGGATAAACGATGGTTATTGAAATCATCATGAAGCCCTGAGATAAGGTTCTTTCTTTTGTTTTAAATAATGAGTAGGTATCGGCACGCGCCAGCGAAAGAGGACGAAACGATTCCGAAGAAGCGAAGCGGTCGCCTTTGCACCCGAATTTTCACCTCAGTGCATTGTTCAGAAAATTTGGGGGCAACAGCGATCGTAGGAACGTTACGTAATCGGAGCGGTCTTGAGAAGCGCATAAGTGACGTTTTTGGTGCTCTTTTACTTTTAGTAAATATGAATCTTACACCGATGTAAGATTGGTGAAAGAGTGATCGATAGGAGTAGCTCCGGGGATGCTATACACTAACCTTACAAGATATGAGATAACGAAGGTGAGGTTTACAAGATGGAAATACTAAACGTGCGCAATCTGGGCAAAGTCTACAAGGCCGCGGTGTCCCACGAGGCGCTTTCCAATATCAATTTGAGCATCAACGAAGGGGAATTCGTTGGCATTATGGGACCATCCGGCAGCGGAAAAACAACGCTGCTCAACATGATCTCCACCATCGACCGTCCCACATCCGGGGAGATCCACATTGGCGGGGAAGATCCGTTCCGTTTATCCCAGGATAAACTCGCGATGTTTCGCCGCCGTGAGCTCGGGTTTGTCTTTCAGTCCTTCAACCTGCTGAATACGCTGACGGTGAAGGAGAACATCCTGCTGCCATTGGCACTGGATGGCGTGGATTTGGATGAGATGAACCGCAGGGTGGGCATATTGGCCGAGAAGCTAGGCATTACATCGATACTGAATAAGCGGACTTATGAAATCTCGGGGGGACAGGCGCAGCGGACGGCCGTTGCACGGGCGATGATCCATGTACCGAAGCTGGTCCTGGCCGATGAACCGACGGGGAACCTGGACTCCAAATCGGCGCGCGACGTCATGGAGATGATGGACCGGAGAAACAAAGAAGACAAAGTGACGATGCTGCTGGTCACCCATGATCCGGTTGCCGCAAGCTACTGCAATCGGGTGGTGTTTATTAAGGACGGTCAGTTGTACAACGAAATCACGTACGGTGAGAGCCAGTCGGCCTTTTATCAAAAAATCATCAATGTGTTATCGCTGCTGGGAGGTTCGGGACATGAATTTTCGCCAGTTCGCCATTAACAATGTCCTGCGCAGCAAGCGCACGTATATCGCCCATTTCCTGAGCAGCGCCTTCTCCGTCATGATTTTCTTTACTTACGGATTGCTTTCGTTTCACCCCCAGATGAAGGACGGCCTGGTCTCTTCCAGCGAAACCATGTCCATGCTGGGAACGATGGGCATGACGGTATCCCAGTATATTGTGTTTGTCTTTTCATTCTTTTTCCTGCTCTATTCCGTCGGGGCCTTTATCAAAGTCCGGAAGAAAGAATTCGGCATACTGTTGATTCTCGGGATGTCCCGCAAGCAATTGAACAGGATGCTGTTTATCGAAAATATACTGATTGGCGTTGCGGCGATCATAGCCGGGATCGGGACGGGCGTGCTGTTCTCGAAGCTGATTCTGTTAATCAGTGCCAAACTGCTGGCTGTGGATAACGGACTTCCGTTTTATTTTCCACTCAAAGCGCTTCTCATCACAGCAGCAGCTTATGCCATCCTGTTCCTGCTGATTGCATTGTGCTCCTCGTTCATGCTGAGGAAGGGGACGCTGCTTGCGCTCGTGAAAGCGGAGGAAAGTCCCAAGCCGCAGCCGAAGGCATCACCTTGGCTGGCCGTGCTGGCTGTCCTGCTGATTGGTACCGGATACGGCATGGTCATGGCTTTTGCGATTCTCCAAATCTTCAATTTGTTCCTGCTGCTTGGGGGCGTTGTACTCGTTATCATCGGCACGTATTTTCTCTTCACCCAGTTCAGCGTGTATTTTATGCGGTATTTGCAGAGGAAGGAGCGATTCTTCTTCCGTCGAACCAATCTGCTGACAATCTCGGAGCTGCTGTACAGAATCAAGGATAATGCGGTAATGTTCTTCCTCGTTTCAGTAATTTCAGCATCCGCCTTTACAGGGATCGGGACCACGCTCGCCATTGGAGATCCAGGCTTGTCGGCCATGGAGAACCCTTATGCCTACACATACTCCATGTATGATGAGGACGCTGATAAAGGGAATCGGCATCTTGATATCATCAGGGAGGAACTCAAAAAAGGCGGATTCGATTATAAGGAGGCGGAGGTTACCCCGATTTTCTCGGATAATGGGGTGATGCTGATTAAGCTTAGTGAATATAACAATCTCATTCAGTCGCTGGGTTACCCGGCAGAAACATTGGGCAATCTTGAAGGGATATTGACTCCGGGAACGGTCTCGGAGAAGAATAGCTACCGAATCGACGGTCCCTTGAATGATCAGTTCGAGGTATTAAACGGCAAGAAATCGGAAACCGTAAAGGTGCTCAAAGCCGAAACGTTCATTGCTGTACCTGCAGCCTACGGCGAGACACTAGTCGTATCCGACCGCTTGTACGAGGATGCGTTCCAGGCACAACAGGATCAGGATTACGGTTATGCGGCATACCATACATTTTACGTACAGGATTGGAAGAATACAGGGGATGTGTCTAGAGCACTTTTTGATCGTCTCAACGAGAATGAAGACTACAGCTATAATCTAAAATCATTGTACTTGGAGTGGAAAAGCGCCCAGCAGCAGAACGGAATTCTGCTTATGGTTAGCGGCCTGGTCGGCATTGTCTTCTTCACCTTCGCGGCAAGCTTTGTTTATTTCCGACTGTATGCGGATCTTGCTCGGGACGAACAGCAGTATCGCATGATTGCTAAGGTCGGCCTTAGTAAAAAAGAGCTTGGTACCATCATTACGAAGCAGCTTGTCATTATGTTCTTTCTGCCGATGCTTATCGCACTCATTCATAGCGGCGTTGCCTTCGTAGCCCTGCAGCAGCTGGTAGACTTCTCGATCGTAGGGCACAGTTTGAAGATTTTCATCTTCTTCCTGAGCATACAGATTATTTATTTCTTTATTACTCGCTGGCGTTATCTGGATCGCCTCAATAAAATCATTCAGTAAAAAATCGCCATTTCTTCGTTGAAAAGTGCCAAAACGGGTATGTTATTACCAGAAGCACTTACAACGAGAAACGGGGGCGATTCCATAATGAATGATCACAGCATGTTAAAGACGGGTGCCGTAGAGGCTAAAGAGATTACGCCGGATATTCTATCCTTACGTATTGTAATGGTGAACGTCCAGATGATCGGTACGCCGGGAATGGGAGACTGGGTATTGATTGATACGGGACTCGGAAATTTTGAAGGCTCCATTTTAGAAGAAGCGGAGAAAAGATTCGGAAAGCCGCCGGTTTGCATCGTGCTTACGCACGGCCATTTTGACCATGTCGGGAATGTGAAGGCATTGGCGGACCGCTGGAGCGTACCTGTCTACGCTCATCCGAGCGAACTGGCGTTTCTTACGGGAAAAGAAGACTATCCACCAGGAGATCCAAGCGTAGGCGGCGGATTGATGGCCCGCGTTGCTCCGATGTATCCGAACAAAGCCATCGATCTGGGCTCCAGGATACAACCTCTGCCGGAGGACGGCAGCGTGCCGGGTCTTCCTGAATTCAAATGGCTGCCGACACCGGGCCATAGCCCCGGCCACATCTCTCTGTTCCGCGAACGGGACCGAGTCCTCGTAGCGGGAGACGCGGTGATTACGGTGAAGCAAGAGTCGGCGCTAGCCGTCATCGGGCAGGAGAAGGAGCTGCATGGTCCGCCGATGTATTTTACGCCGGATTGGGATCTCGCGCGGGAATCGGTTCGCCGCCTGGCAAGCCTGAATCCCGAGGTTCTGATCACGGGACACGGGGTTTCGATGCGGGGTGAGGAGCTTACGGCTTCACTTGAACTGCTGGCCCGGGACTTTGATCGTTTGGCCGTTCCCGAGCAAGGCCGATATGTGGATAAGGATATGAATTGAATGAGAACGGATCTAATTATCCGTTTCATGATATGAACGATTTATAAGCTAAACGAGACACCGTGAGGGCGATGACCTTGCGGTGTTTTTTAATATGAGGCAGATTGTAATATGAAGTGTCTATATTAACTTGATACACACTTGGTGATGAACAGGCCGAAAAGTTCTATATAAATAAGAATGCGCTTAAACGTTCGCGGAAATCGCGTATTTTTTATTTTATGGATATAATTCTTATACTAGGCATACGACAAGATCTTATATTCATAGTGGAGGATTAATGATGGCAAAAATATTGGTAGTTGAAGATGAAAAACCGATTAGCGACTTGATTACAATGAATTTAAAGCTTGTGGGGCATCAGTTTTTTAAAGCTTTCAATGGGATGGAGATGCAGACAATTCTGGAACAGGAGAAGGTTGATCTCATTTTGCTCGACGTTATGCTGCCCGGTTTGGACGGTTTTGAGCTCATGAGACGCAATCGGCATTTAAATGTTCCGGTTATTTTTATTACCGCTAAAGATTCATTATATGACCGCATTACAGGGTTTGAACTCGGCGCGGATGATTATATTATTAAGCCTTTTGAAATTTTAGAGCTGCTTGCACGCATAAATGTGGTTTTACGTCGAAACGCACAGGAACATGACGGATTTATTGCGGAAGGGGTTGATGTCCGTTTAGCGGCACGGAAAATTTACAAGAACGGACAACTTGTCGAATTGACTGCAAGAGAATTTGAACTGTTGGAGGTTTTGATTCAGAACAGAAATATCGCGTTGTCCAGGGAAAAGCTGTTGGAGCTTGCCTGGGGATATGAATTTGAAGGCGATACACGCACCGTGGACGTACATATCAGGCAGCTTCGCAAAAAACTAGGGTGGGAAGAACGCATAAAAACGATTTATAAGCTTGGTTACCGTCTTGAATCGGAGGGATGAGGCATGCGATTTTGGCAGAAAACACTACTAGTCGTACTTATCTTGTTCATTCTGACCCTTGATGTAAGCGTAATTATGATTATGAAAAAAAGTTGGAATCTTAACATGGAAAGAGAGATTCAAAGGGCTTCTAGTGAGCAGGCATTAATTGCCAACAACATCTATGAAAATTTGAATTCAATCAAATCCCGGGGGATGTCCATTAATGATACCGTATTATTTGATGTTGCACGCTCTTATGCAGATTATTATCGGCAGCAGGGAATCGCTTTACAATTATGGGATCAGGGGCAGTTAGTATATAGTGACGATTCTGCTACGAAGGACATGCCCGTAATGCCAAATGAACAAGCAGATGAAGAAACGGTACACGAAGTTATCATATCCAAAGAGCTGCCATCTCCTTACAATCACCTCTTGCTGACATACCGGCGGGATATCGAGGAGTTGTATGCCAAACAAGCCGAATTAAATCGTTATTTTGTTTTTATCAATTTTATCGCCAGTCCAATTCTTATTATTTTGCTGTATATCCTGATCCGACAATTAACGAAACCTTTGCGGTTATTATCCAATACGACCAAAAATATCGCAGAAGGAAATTATGGTGAACGGGTGACTTTAAAGAACAACGATGAATTTGGTGAATTGGCGCAAAATTTTAACCAAATGGCCGAAGCTGTTGAACGTCATGTAACCGAGCTTTCTGCTATGGCTGAGGCAAAGCAAAGAATTGTCGATAACCTGGCTCACGAATTGAGAACCCCTCTGACAAGTATGCAGGGTTTCGCCCAATATTTGAATTCCGCAAACATTGGCGAAGAAGAACGAATGACGGCTAGCGGTTATATCTGGAGCGAAACATTGCGCTTGAAAAATCTGGTCTTTAAGCTGCTGGATCTCTCCATCCTAAGTCACCAGCCGATAGAACGTACACCTGTGTCAGTTGTTGATCTGTTTGAATCCGTCCGGCGAACGGAACACAATAATTTGGAGATGGCTGGTATTGAACTTGTCCTGCAGGTTGAACTCGACAGCGTATGGGGGGATCGTGATCTGTTAGCGTCTTTTCTGATCAATTGCATTGAAAATTCAATTCACGCTTCATCCGAGGGTTCCGAAATCAGACTTCTCGCTTATGAACAGAATTCCACAGCTGTACTGGAGGTGCGCGACTTTGGGAGAGGTATGAGCGCCAAGCAGGTGGAACATGCGTTTGAGCCATTCTATCGAGTGGACAACGCCCGGTCGAGAGTACATGGGGGAGCAGGGCTTGGTTTATCTTTATGTCGTCAAATTGCGGAGGCGCATCAGGCGATGTTGTTTCTCGAATCTGAGGAATATATCGGCACAACCATCCGAATTAATTTACAACTTCATAACAACAACCTTCTAACTCGATAACATTTTTAAATTAAGGTATGCATAGGCGGACAAGCCTACTTAAAAAGTGGAGGTTTTAACTGTGAACAAAAAGAATGTCCTGGCGGCCCTCGCTATAATCGCCATTTCTGGCGGATTGCTTGCAGCCAGCACGTTTGCTGTCCTGCATTTGGTTCCCACGCCTGTACCTGAACTGTATGGGGAATCTAAGCGGCAAGGAATACCTGCAATGACTTTAGCAAACAGCGAGATACCGATTTTAAAGGTAGAAGCGCCAATTCCGGCAACGACAGTTAAGGAATATCTGGAACAAACGATGACGGACGAGGATATTCAACAAATCTATCATTATTTTGACAACATCAAGATTGAAGCGGAAGCAAGTAACCGTAAAATGACCGATCAGGAGGCTAAAAGGCTGAAGGTACTGAAGGAACAATATATTTATGAAGGCGTCCGTCCTCAAAAGCCTTTGCCCCTTAAAGAGGGAAATTATAGTTTCTATTTAGACTTGAGTAAAGCAACTTATGTATATCCCAAGCGGCTTCTGACAGATGAGGAATTATTGCAGTATATTGATTGGCACTCCCGAGTGAATTTTGCTCTGAGCAAACGGATTGTCAAGCCCCAGCCCGATTCGAAAGATATAAGTGAAGCAGATGCGTTGGCAAAGGCTCATGACAGTGTAACTCGTCTGTTTGATGTCGATGTCTCCAAACTGAAAGTAACCATATTGTATAATAAATTTGGCCCTGGGCAAATTGGGGAATGGTTTGTTCATTTTCAGCCTTACAATGTGGAGAGACTGCAAGCAAGCACAGAAACTTATTTCATGTATGATGTATTCATAGATTCCTTGACTGGGAATGTGATCGATACCACTCTTTTCAATTCTAACTATAAGAGAACGCCCATCACAGCGGCTATGAAAGAGCAGATCAAACAGGATCACAGCTGGATCGATGCAGCTAAAACCATAGTAAGAGAGAAACAGGGTGATACTCGTGCAATCACAAATACGTCATTCATTGAGGATGTCAAATATGATCAACGAGGTATTGTAGCCATATCCATCAGCTTGGAAGACGGTAACGCATATACAGCAGAATTGCGATATCCCGAAAAAACGTTACGATGTCTTATATATGAACCGGCTCCAAAGAAGATATAGTCATAGGGATTTGTTTTATATAAAACAGAAAAATGTTGCATGTGATAACATAGAACTCTTTCAGAATTGGTTTGTCTAATTAAATCATCTACAATGTATTCAGACAAAAATCCCATTTCTATATTGAAGTGGGATTTTTGCGTCCATAAACGAATGTATTAAAAATATGTAGCAAAAGAAATTATAGTAGAGGTGTATGATGAAAAAAACCATTCTTTTAATGATTTTATTCCTATTCTTTCTTATCATTTTACCAGATCAGAGTCATGCAGCAGCTAACCAATCTAAGATCATATTAGACGGTCAGGAAGTGATATTACCTTCTGATGTCCAGGTCACAGTGATGAATAAGCATGTTATGATCCCAATTCGTGTTGTTGCTGAGAATCTAAAGTTTAGAGTTAATTGGGATCAAAAATCGCATCTTGTAAAAATCCAGCAAAATTCAAAGATAATCTCTTTACACGTTGACCAAAGAGAAGCGAAGGTAGCAGGGAAGCCCGTATTACTGGATATTGCTCCTCAAATTCTGAATAAAAGTGTAGTCGTTCCGATACGCTTCGTAAGTGAACAGATGGGACTGTCTGTGAGTTGGGACAACAAAGATAAAATTGTATATCTGACAAGCAGCACCACTAATTATGCTCAAACTGAAGATCCTGCTCCCCATTCAGAGAACAATGAAAAATTATCGTTAAAACATATCAACGAAATTAATTTTTTGAATAACCAACTCGTTATAAGCATGGATGGGAAAGTTAACCCAATCATTTCTAATTTAAATGACCCTAATCGAATTGTTATTGATTTACCTAATACAACGTTTGGTGATTTATCTCAATCATTAGATTCGGGATCTATGGGGAAATTGGATGTTAGTGGTCAACCCCATGTATCGGAAGTGAGATATTCGTTATTTAGTCGTGATCCAGATCAAGTCAGAATCGTGATTGAATTAAAACATGATAGTGAAGTTCAAGTTAAGCATGAATTTATCGGTGATCAACTGGTTATTGATTTAAGCGATACCAGCGATTTCGAATCTCCTATTCAAGCGCCATCGGCAGGTGAGCAGGGCAGAAAGATTGTAGTGATCGATCCGGGACATGGAGGAAGTGATCCGGGGACGACAAGTATCTCTAATAAACATGAGAAGGATTTTAACCTTGCTTTATCTCTAAAAGTACAAGAACTCCTTTTGAAGGAGCCTGAAATCGAAGTATGGATGACCCGCGATAGTGACGTGTACCCTACCCGAACGGAACGTGTGCAGCTCGCCAATAAAATAAATGCCGACGTATTTGTATCTATACATGGAAACAGTGTTCTCGAGTCACCTCAAGCTAATGGTACAGAGACTTACTATTATCAGCGAAGCAGCAGTAAAGAGCTGGCTGATGCTATTCACAAGCGTTTAATTAAAGCGATAGGTCTGAAAGACCGCGGTGTAAAAGATAACAGTTTTCAAGTCATTAGAGAAACGAAGATGGCTGCTGTTCTATTGGAAGTTGGGTTCCTGAGCAATATCTCCGATGAAAAAGCGATGCTATCCAATGCCGTACAATACAAAGCTGCTCAAGCTATTATCGATGGAATAAAAGAATATCTGAGCATCAGGTAAGTAAAATAGGAAAAATGCAAACTGGCTATGTTTATTAAATTGTTGATGGACTAGAACTTTAATCGATTATAGGAACCGCATTCTATCACTCAACGCTCGTTGAAAAGAATACATAGAATTTTTCCATTAAAATTCTTTAGTAACCCCTAGCCCCTAGTACTTTACCTTGAATAGTTTTTAAAGGAACGGGGCCAAAATGACGACTGTCCACACTTCTTTCCCAATTATCACCTAAGACAAATATATGTTCTTTAGGAATTTTAATTTTAACCATATTCTGTTTAAAAAAATCATTTTCTTCCTGAGTTAATTTAAAATTAGAGTCACTTTCTTTTTGTTTATCAATGTATTCCTGCTCAGTTAGACCGTATTTTGCTGCCACACCGTAAAAACCATCAAGTTTTTTGTCATTGACATAAACCACTCCTTTTTTTATTTCCACATTATCCCCCTCACTTGCGATAATTCTAGAAATATAATGATCAGCTAATTTAAAATCTGGGTTATCTTTAAATCCCTCGAACTCTGGAGGTATAAAATAAACAATATCGCCCGGCTTCATGATCATACGGTCAATTTCCGAGTCAATTACTAACGCACCATCTTCAGTATAATGATATTCTGATCGTTGACGGCTCATGTTGTCGATTTTATAGTCAACTGTTTTTAATACCTTTGGTTTTTCTGAACCATTTAAGCTTTCCGTAGAAGTCTTATCTGTAGAACATCCCGACATTAGAAAAATCAAAATAAGACCAAGAATCCACTTTCTTCTCATCTCAGCACCTCCTGCTGTAGTACTTCCGGTCAAATCATAATATGCACTCTATTAAATTAAATTGAGTCCATATTATATGAACTATTTTATTCAACCACGGATACATGTCTTCCACTCCATCTTTAATGAATTCTGAGATGTTTACTGAGTTTTGCTCAGTTAGTAATCTCCCATTCATAATATCTGCCTTTATTCTCTCTGAAATTGTTGCGGGAACATTCACATCAGGATTAAACGTTTGCCTGACGCTACCCCTTAAGGAAAAACATTCTTGACAGCTTTCATTCTTTACAGTTATTATAGACCTATAATATCCATTATATAATCGTACTCATTTCACTAAGAGATCGTTATAAGGAGGAAAGAACATGATGAATCGCAATACTTCAGAAGACCATGATGATATCTTCGATGTGGCGGTGGTAGGGGCAGGAGCTGCAGGGCTAAGTGCAGCACTGTTTCTCACTCGAGCTCGTCGCCGAACAGTCATTTATGACGGAGGACCCGTTCGTAATTCAATGATCTCTAAGATTCATGAATACCTTGGGTATGAAGGAAGTACACCAGCCGAATTCCTGGAACGTGGGCGTTCCGAGGTGGTAAGCTACGGCGGAGAAATTCGCAGTGAGACCGTATTGAAGATCGAAGCAAGGCCCGATGGGCTCTTTGATGTCTGGGGCAGCAAGATGAAGATCACGGCTCGGGCCGTAGTACTGGCCACAGGGCTAGTCGATGTGCTCCCCATTGTGCCTGGCTTAAAAGAGGGGTTGGGCAAGTACGTTCATCTGTGCCCATGCTTCAGCGGATATGAAGTTCGGGACAAACCTTTCGTAGCCTTTGGACTACCGGAGCGCCTTGCCCAGCTTGGAAAGTTCCTGACCGCGTGGTCTTCAGACGTAACGGTCGTAAGCCCACACGAGTTCGACTCCGAAACGCTGACAAGGCTTGATGGATTCGGAGTTAAAACCGTTCAAGACGAGGTGACCGGTCTGGTAACGGAAGGGGACCAACTCGTCTCCATCGCCACAGCGAGCGGCACGGAAGTGCCATGTGAAGCAGTTTTTGTGGCGGCCCCTTTCAAAGCTGCGTCTGAACTGGCTGTCTCTCTCTGTGAAGTAGACGAAGCCGGTTTCGCAGTTACCGATACGTACGGAAGAACGAGCCGACCAGGAGTATGGGCGATCGGGAATGCTACGGATCAGCTTGCCCATCTCGTTCATTCAGCCGCCTCCGGTGCGAATATTGGACCTTGGGTCGTTGACTATTTGCTTGAAACATCCCTGAATCCGAAGAAGAAAGAATAGGCACGGATGACCGAAATTTCTTTTTCGCGCGCCCAGGCGCTGACGGTGAATCGGCTGATGGCTGCGTATTTTGGAGACATGGACCACACATCAATGGTGAAATTAATCGAGTCTCTAACTATGTGAATACAGTGCTGCGACACAAACAAATAAAAAGATAAAAGCATCGCTTAAGCCTCTGTAAAAGCTTAAACGATGCTTTTTCTATATTAGGGTATTGCGAAATCAAATCTATTTCCGATTTTTCCTTTTAAAAACCGTTTTCTATTACCGGAACTCATCCTTGTGTCCGCCAAACTGGAAACCGAATTGACCACTATAACCGCCTAAATGGCCCCCGGCATCGAAGCCAAAACCATGTCCCCCACCAAGATGTGCACCGGTATAACCACCGACACCATATTTTCCACCAAGATATCCACCTGCATGAACTCCCATCCCATGACCACCACCGAGTTGGCCGCCAGCATGAACTCCTACTCCATAGTCACCGCCGAGATGGCTCCCAGCATGAGCTCCTATTCCATGGCCACTCCCGAGATGACCACCGACAAACATACCTGCTCCATAATCACCCCCAAGCTGTCCACCAGCATGAACACCAATGCCATGTTCGAAATGATTGCTGTTAGAAGGATAAACGCCATAATATGGTGCAGGATACGGATAATAAGATGGTTGAGGGGATCGACAATATGAGCATAAATATGGGTTAATTATCATTAATAAACCTCCAATCTGATCGATGATTGTAGCTTATTCAGAACTAATAAAACATGATACTTGACCATTCCAATATAGGAAAAATACAGAATACAGGGTCCGTGAGTTATCCAACCAATCTATAACAGTTTATCGAGAATAGTGCCCTTACGAAGCCATAGTGGACCCGTGGGACTAGTGCGATTTACATCAACCATTCCAAAGTTAAAACGAACAAGCCCATGCAATTTGCAAGGGCTTCATATTGTCGAGAATCCCTGTCCTTTTTCACCTCAGCCCAGTAGAATATCGAACGTAGGCTGTGGCTTAGAGGAGTTTTTTAGATGTCTACTTGACGGGGGGAACTTCATTCAGCGGTAGCCTCTTGTTTATGGTTGTTGAGCTCTTAATCCTGGGCTGGATCCTCATCCATGCCGACGCCTGAATCAAATACACTGTCCTGCGGAACTTTCGTGAGATCTAGCTTTAGCTTCACTTGGTCATTGATATTCCCATACCAGGCCTCAAAGGAGTCATCCAACTGCTCCTCTCGATTACGATCCTCGTTCACATCTGAATCAACTTCGATTTTATTACCTAATACCTCGTAGTCGTCTTTGGGGTGGATCATACTTTACTTCAACTCCTTCGTATAGGAATTGAATTAAAATTCCCTATAAAACTAATTTTATACATGGTTTTCTTTTACAGCTTAGGTGAACAAGCTGATAAAACAAAAAGAGGGTGTCCATCGTCATTTTTATGCTAATGACATTTGGGACACCCTTGATTACTTTTGTGATTTAATATTCATGAATCGTTTCGTACATGCTGGCCGCTGATTATTAGGTTTAAATATATATCAAATATAGACACATCTCTAATTACAATTCGACAGCTATTCCATTAATCTAACGGGCTGCAAGGATAATTCAGTAAGGAGTGAGACGCATTAAGGAGTTTATTTCTTTACAGTATAAGAAGTTTGGAAATCCTCTTGAGGTGTTGGAATTAGAACAACGAGTAGACGATATACAACTTCAGCACGACGAAATAGTGGTTCGAATGATTCTTAGTCCAATCAATCCTTCTGACCTAATTCCGATTCGAGGTGCCTATAAACATCGAATTCAGCTGCCAGAAGTACCAGGATATGAAGGGGTTGGTGTTGTTGAAGCTGTTGGTTCATCCGTAACAACATCCCTTTTAGGTAAACGGGTACTGCCTCTACGTGGTGAGGGAACTTGGCAACAGTACGTGAAAACAAAAGCCAATTTTGCAATTCGAGTTCCCGTTGAAATTAATAACGAAACAGCAAGCCCAATGTACATTAACCCTATGACAGCGTGGCTTATTTGTACAGAAGAATTGCGGTTAAAGTCTGATGATGTGTTCATTGTAAATGCTCGCGGTTCTGCAATAGGACGTATTTTTGCACAGTTTTCAAAGGTGTTTGGATACAGATTGATTGCGGCGGTAAGAAATGATAGACATACCCAGGAACTGCATTCGCTCGGTGTTTGGGCGGTAATTGACACGTCTAAAGAATTGCTTGTCCATCGAGTTTTGGAATTGACTTGTGGGATGGGGGCAACGGCCGGTATTGATAGCATTGGCGGGCAAGATGGACACAATCTGATTGAGTGTATCCGTCCAGGTGGCACAGTCTTAAGTATTGGTCTTATGTCAGGAACCCAAATGAATTGGGCTCAGATACACCAAAAACATTCTAATATCAGAGTGAAGCCATATTGGCTTAAAAGATGGATTGAAGGTATCTCCGATGTTCGGTGGCATGAAACTTTTGGTGATGTATTCAAATTGGTGATAGATGGGGAATTGACTATTCAAGCACCAAGAACGCGTTTTAGTCTACGGGAATATGAGAAAGCAATTATAGAAACTCAACAAAGTGGTCACATAGGGAAGGTGATTTTGGAACCATTTTTATTCAACTAATGCGCTAATACTCTATTTCCTTAAATAATTTATAATAACAACGGAGGAAATATGAAACTAAAATCATTGATTCTTGAAAACTATAGATCATTTAAAGAACTAGTTAGAGTTGAGATTAATGATTATATTCAATATGGAAAGAAATTTTTTTATAAAATAATAAACTTGCGTGAACCTGAACACGTTCTGATGCATCTAACATATGTAAGGCCAAGAAAGTGTTGCAGAGGAGGTCTCCCAATGTGAATAAGAAATCAAATATAGAGCACGATGTTCAGCTTGCCAAGCATGGGGATCGGGAAGCCTTTAGCAGGCTGATCCACGCTTGCGAGCGTAATTTGTACGGCTTAGCCCGTTTGTACCTGAAGCGGGAAGAGGATTGTGCGGATGCTGTACAGGAAGCGATTTATAAATCCTTCGCAGCTATGCCTACCTTAAAGGAGCCTGCTTATTTCAAAACATGGCTGTCCCGTATTCTCATTCATGAATGCCTGCAACTGCTGCGTTCCCAGCAGCGGCTGCGCACGGTTGAACTTGCCAATGGCGGTGCCGATTCACTGCCGTATGAAGCGATCGAACTCAACGAAGCCGTGACTCACTTGGATGATGATTTACGCAAGGTCATTCAGCTTCACTATTACCGGGATATGCCGGTTAGCCGTATCGCCAAGATCGTAGGAATACCGCAAGGAACGGTAAAATCCCGGTTGTACCGAGCCCGCGCCATTTTGGCGGAAAGATTGGATCCCTCCACGGAAAGGAGCGTGAGCCATGACCCGATAGTAGGTAAGGAGTCGAGTCGGGATGACTTTGCTCCTATCCTACAGCCTGGTAGTGTTGTACTTCTGCCAGCCAAATCGATCTGGACGGCTAGGCTTGCCGAGGATTACGATATCATTCACAGATCATGGGGTGTGGCGGCTTAATGGGAAAGGATTCCGGCGGAAGATTTTTATCGGAAACATGATTTTGAAGTGAAGAAGGATATTATTTTTATGGCCAACAGGTTTTAGTCGGCGGAATTTATATTGAAAAATAGGGAGCTGTCTTGATGTCGGTGCGTGTTCTTAACTAACCAAATTTTATAGGACTCTGGCTTGTGCATTGCGAAAAAACCCCCTTTATGTGAGTTTTATTTGTCATGCGCGATGGTTCTGAGTCCACCTGGTTAAGAACACAACAGCCATCCCTTATATATTGACTGTACAGCCGTGCTCTGGGCACGGCTTCCCGCTTGGGGGACAGAAGATGGACGATGGTTCATGGACTTCTGTCCCTTTTTTTCATTACTGCAGCACGTATGGGGGTCACGTGTGTTCTTTTCCAGGGGTAATAACAAACTCATATTCAGGAAAAGAGCGTGATTTCACATGATCCATTATATAGAAGAAGTGAAAACCAAGGTTCGTCTGCAGGAAGGCGTCCAGGTGATCGAACAGCTGCTGGTAGCGAGTTATATGCGGCCCGGCATATCAACCAAAGAGCTGGCACGTCATACGTATCTGCCGGTTCCGGTTGCTGCCGCGATCAAGAAGGAACTCATCAAGGCAGGGGCTCTCATTCAAGATCGGGGAGTGCGCTGCACCGATTCCGGGAAGTCCTATATTGAACATGAGCTGGGGTATGGAGGCATCGATATAGATCTGTATCAGAAGCTACTGGCCGGCGAAGTCGATTGGCAGGAGGAGCTTTCTGATGTACTGGCGAGGCTCACGGAGATTCTGGAGATGCGTCCGCAAGTCGATGTACAGATTGACCAATCCCAATGCACGGTAGAGACGAGTCTGCGGAGGGCGATTCTGTCTCTGAGGGAGCACAGTCTGATCGGGAAGAACATTCTGTGCGTTGGCGATGACGACCTGGTGAGCATCTCGCTTGGTCTGCTGCTTAAACGGCTGTTCCCGCACGCGAAGGAGCAGAGAGCCGCCATTACCGTCATGGATATCGATGAGCGATTCCTGCGGTTTATCCAGGGCGCGGCTGCAAAAGAAGGCTTATCGGTTACATGCAGGCATATCGATCTCAGGCAGCCTTTGCCTGAGGGCTTGAACGGACAATATGATTGCTTCTTCACGGATCCGCCATACACGCTACAAGGGCTGACTCTGTTCTTATCCAGAGGCATTAGCGCGCTGAAACGCCAGAAGGGATGCCCCATCTTTCTCTCCTTCGCCCACAAATCTCCCGATTTCACATGGTCCATGCAGCGTGAATTCGTCCGTATGGGTTTATCGGTAAAGCAGGCCCTGCTTCATTTCAATCAATATATTGGAGCACAGATGATCGGTAATAGCGGTCAGATGATCGTGTTAACAACGACGGAATTTACGGCGCCGCGTGTTACAGATTCTTTCGAGGATGAGCTCTACACAGGCGAGGTTAGGCGAACCGTTCGAACCTACAGATGCATCCAATGTCAGGGTGAGCTGCAGGTGGGCGTGCAGGGTGATTTTGCCACGATCGAGGATTTGAAGAAGCAGGGCTGTCCGGTATGCGTCAATCATACGTTCACATGGCTGGCTAAGAAAACGATCTGACTTATCTTTGTGGAAACAATCGAGGGGAGGTTATAATAGGGGAATAGAGGAAGGGGAGGGCTATGAAAGTATTAGTATTGGCTGAGAAGCCGTCCGTTGCGAAGGAAATTGCGAGAGTAATGGGTAGCCGCGAGAAGCAGAAGAATTATTTTGAAGGACCAAAATATATTGTGACCTGGGCGCTTGGACATTTGGTAGGACTTGCCGAACCCGAGGACTATGATAAGAAGTACCAGACCTGGGTTCTGGAGGATTTGCCGATCCTGCCGGATAACACAAGGCTTAAGGTGTTGAAGGAAACAAGTCACCAGTTCAAGACGGTCCAGCATCTGATGAAGCGCCCGGATGTCGGCGAGATGATTATTGCCACCGATGCTGCCCGTGAAGGGGAGCTGCTTGCGCGCTGGATCCTCAAAATGGCGAAGTGGAACAAGCCGTTTAAACGGCTGTGGATTTCTTCCCAGACGGATAAGGCGATCAAGGAAGGCTTTGCATCACTCAAGCCGGGGCAGCAGTTCGACCGGCTGTATGAGTCCGCCCGCTGCCGGGCGGAAGCGGATTGGATGGTTGGACTGAATGTGACGCGTGCATTGACAACCAAATTTAATGCACAGCTGTCGGCCGGCCGGGTTCAGACGCCAACGCTCGGAATGATCATGGACCGGGAGAAGGAGATTGTGAATTTCCGCTCCCAGGAATATGAGACGCTGCAGGCGGATCTGGGGAGCTTTGAGGTATCGTGGCGTCCGGCCGGCGGAGACGGTCGTCTATTCGAGAAGGAGAAGGCGGCCAAGCTGAAGCAGAAGCTGGAGGGCAGCACCGGAAAAATCGTCAGCGTGAAAAAGAGCGAGAAAACCGAACCGCATCCGCTGGCATACGATTTAACCGAACTGCAGCGGGATGCCAACCGCCGATTCGGGTTCTCGGCCAAGCAGACCTCGAATGTGCTGCAGCGCCTGTATGAGCAGCATAAGCTGGTCACCTATCCGCGTACGGACAGCCGTTACCTGACATCCGATATGGTCGGAACGTTGAAGGAAAGGCTGTCGAGCATTGCCATCGGGCCTTATGCGTCCATTGCGCGTCCGCTGCTGCGTAAGAACTTATCACCAGGCAAACGGGTCGTGGATGACAGTAAGGTTACGGATCATCATGCCATCATTCCAACCGAACAAACCGTGCTGCTGAATCAGTTATCTGTCGATGAACGCAAGCTGTACGATCTTATCGTACGCCGGTTCATCAGCTTGTTCTATCCTCCTGCCCGTTACGATAACGTATCGGTTACCGTTCAGATTGAGGGGGAGCAGCTTTACGCGAAAGGGACTACGATCAAGGATAGCGGCTGGCGTGAGGTATACGGCGGCGATTATGATGATGACGCTGACGACGAGCAGGACGATGCTCAGGGTCAGTCTTCAGGCAAGCTCCTGCCGGAGCTGCGAGAAGGAGAGTCGGTGAAGGTGGTCCGCTGCGTGCTGAAACCGGGACGTACCCAGCCGCCGAAGCGTTATAACGAAGCGGCGCTGCTCTCCCAGATGGAGAAACATGGGCTTGGAACCCCCGCGACCCGGGCTGATATCATCGAGAAGCTGGTTAGCTCGGACACGATCGAACGGCAGGGGCAATCCCTCCATCCGACAGGCAAAGGCAAGCAGCTGATTGAGCTTGTTGCTCCAGAGCTGAGAACACCGGAGCTCACGGCGCGCTGGGAGGCCGAGCTCGAACGGATCGCGAAGGGGCAAGGCAAGCCGGAACCATTCTTGCGCGGAATACGGGACATGACCAAGAAGCTGGTAACGGATGTGAAGGGAAGCGAAGCGGAGTATAAACCGCATAATGTCTCGAACAGCCACTGTCCGGATTGCGGGACAAGACTGCTGGAGAAGAAGACCAAGCGCGGCAAGCTGCTAGTCTGCCCGAGTGACGACTGCGGATATAAGCGTTCAGGCGAGAAGCGTCTGTCCAACCGCCGCTGCCCGCAGTGCCACAAGAAGATGGAGATGAAAGAAGGCAAGGCGGGGTTGTTCGTGCAGTGTTTGGGCTGTGGCATTACGGAAACGCTGAAGAAGGATGCCAAGCATGTGAACAAACGTGAGGAGCGGAAGCTCTTGCAGCAATACAGCAAGCCGGAGTCGATAGGCTCCAATCTGGGTGACCTGTTGAAGGCGGCCCTTGAGCAGAAGGGGAAGGAATAATCTGCAAAGGTGAGTTTGCCGAGGGGTCTGCTCAGTCCCACGATGGGCATCTTCCAAGGCTTGAAATGCGTTTTTCTTGCCGTTGTTAGCATAACCTCGGGTGCAATGGCTCATTCTACGGACAGGGGGTGATTTGCATGCCGAATCATAAAGCAAGAAAAAGCGAAAACCAGCAGAACAAATCAAGCATTCTTGAGGAGAGCAAGACCCTCAAACCGAAAAAGGCTGCAGACTATGTTCCGAGCCTGAACGAAATATCCAAGAATGAATCATAAGTTTTCGTAGAGGTTGAGTATGGTCTGGTTGTCATTATGCCGGACACGGGTCCGCTCCGATTTATGACGTCGGCCGTGTCCTAATAATGGCATTCATAGATGGCTTGGCCATGGCTAGGATTGTTTAGCCGGCATTGTCTTCATTAGCCTGCAGTTCTATAATAACAGTAGAACGTAAAGCAAATGGCTGATTGGGCAAGATCGATCAGTTGGAATGGGGGTGCGTGAACCAACGTGAGACCTGCACTGATCGTTTGGTTTATTTTTATCAATGCGGTAGCCTATCTGGTCATGTCCGAGGATAAGCGGCGTGCCCGAATGGGAAGGGATCGGGTTCCGGAGCGAACACTATTTCTGCTAGCTGCCATCGGCGGGGCCTTGGGTGTATGGATTGCCATGTACCGCAAACGTCATAAAACGAGGCATTTATCCTTTAAACTGGGCGTGCCGCTGTTGTTAGTCGTGAATGTCGCGCTATACACGTACTTCTGGGGATAAGTCGGATTAATCTGAATTACATAGGAACATCACAGCAAGTCAGCAAGCTCGTTTCATATCGGTATGAAGTTGTTTAATAATAAGTAGTAGGTCTTTTAACTATAGAAAGAGGTGGCCTGTATGCTTTTTACTAAAATTCTTCTAGCTTACGACGGCTCCAAAGCAGCGAATAAAGCGCTCGGACGTGCGGTTGAACTTGCCAAGGTAACACCGGGAGCTACGCTGGATGTCATTCATGCTTACGATTTTCCGCGTTTCTTCGTTGGGGAAGGGCTTGCCCCGATTCCAGCTTCACTTAATAAAGATGTCTACGATCTTGCCGTGCAGACGACAGAGGAAATCCGCGAGCGGATTGAGAATTCCGGCGTCACCGGTCAAGTGGAGATGATTCAGGGTCCTCCGGCTGAAGTCATTCTGGAGTACGCGAATCAGAACGGCAGTGACCTTATTGTCATCGGCAGCCGCGGTCTTGGCGGAATTCGTGAGTTTGTTCTCGGCAGTGTCAGCCATAACGTGGTGCAGCATGCAAAGATTCCGGTACTGGTAGTGAAATAATGTTGTTGGGGATGCTGAGGCGTCCCTTTTTTTCTGAGAAAGTACGATGATGTCGTTTTTCTTGGGTTCAAATGTTCTTCGGTTTTGCATCCGCTGGTGCCGCTTCATTCTTATCGTACGCGATATAGTCCGGGTCTTCGCTCTAACAGCGGTCCGTTAGGGTGATAGGTGCTTTTTTATCAGAGGAGGTTCATATGGAAATTATTCTACTTATAGTCTTGGTTGTTCTGGTCGGTCTTATGGTGTCCAGTCGAATGACGGCAATGGAAAAGCGAATGAAGCAGCAGCAGAACACGTTAAAACAAATTGCAAACCAATTAGGCATACCCGAGCCGCCGGTACATGAGGAAGCCAAAAGGCTGCTGGAGGAAGGGCAGGATATTAAAGCGATTAAAATCGTACGAGAAGAATTAGGATTGTCTTTGGTGGAAGCCAAACAATATGTAGATGCCATCAAGCATGGTGAGCAGTAGAACAGGCCTGAAGGGAAAGACAGGTTTCTTTCAATTATAGATGAGGTGTTGCATTCTCCAGGGTAAACTCCCAACGCCCACCGCGGTATTCAATCTTGTGCAGCCCTGTATTCGCCGCAGGGAAGAACGGGTGCTTATTGCTCCATGAAATATCCTTCATCAGATGATAAATGATATTGATAACTCCACCGTGAGTGACCACCAATACGTTCTCATGTTTGTTAGCAGCAAGCTGATCCTCGCATAACCTCGTGAAGGTTTCCTTAATCCGCACAAAATTCTCCTGGGGGCTCTCACCGCCAGGATATCTTTCGTCCATCCGTAAGCTTGAAAAATACAACCCAGGAAATTTTTCTTCAGCTAAAGCGTGGGGCATGCCGGCTAGCAGACCGTTGTTGGTCTCCCTCCAATCCTCGAAAGCTTGAAAGGGCAGGCCCAACTTATCGGCAATTATCGCAGCAGTCTGATAGGCTCTCTGCAGATCGCTGCATACGATCCGGTGGATATTCAAATCATGATGATGTTCATATAAGTAATTCCCCAGCTTCTCCGCTTGCCCGATCCCTTTGTTTATGAGCCCGCGCTGGCTCCACCCTCCGCGGTACCCTTCTTCATCTTGACCATGCCTTACCAGATAAATAGCCATCGGTTCCTCCTAAGCGATTGTTTTGTCGAATTTAACATTAATGACGGGTTAAACGATTTCGACACTCGACTCCATTTTCCTTGTAAGTAACTACAATTAAAGAGCAGAATACGGTCTTATTTTATTCTGCGATAATACTTTTCCCTTACCCTCTATGCAGCAGCAAAAAAGGTTCACGCTCCAGCGGAGCGGACGAATCGTGGATGGAGAAGCGCAAGCGTTCGCCTTTAAACACGGGAAACATCCATTATAGTTCAATCCAGTTTCCCGTGTTTAACAGCGATCGGAATCACGATGCGTCAGCGCAGCGGCTGCCAATGCTCCACATGTACTGCTCACGGCTTTTCCAGTCCGACAATGTTCACGCCTTTTATTTAGCCCGCAGTCTTCAGGAAGTTTTTGCTGCTGCATGCTTACTCTCTAGATACGAACATTATATTTTCTATAAATCCGATTGTTCGTGTTTAGGTTGACATGAGGTGTCAGAAATTGATAAACTGAGGATGTTGAGGTTCAAAATAACTTATGAAGCATGATTGATGAAATTTAATATTTCTCGTATAAAGCCGGGGATATGGCCCGGAAGTCTCTACCCGGAAACCGTAAATTTTCGGACTACGAGGGAATACAAACGGTGCGGCTACGATGGGGCTTGGTTTCATGTTTGCCTCTTTGGCGGCGGATGCGCAAGACTCTTCTGCTTGACGCAGGCAGCAGCGTTCGTAATCCTTGTATGTCCGAGACCTGCACAGACTTTGTGTTTACGGGATCGGACTTTTTTTTCAGCAGTTAACCATTCTATTGTCGATTTTCGAAGAAAGCGGGGGTAACTCATGACAGCACAAGTAGGAGTCATTATGGGAAGCCAATCAGATTGGGATACGATGTCCCATGCATGCCAGGTGCTAGACGAGCTTGAAATTCCTTATGAGAAAAAAGTCGTATCCGCTCACCGGACGCCGGACTTGATGTTCCAGTATGCCGAGGAAGCGGAAGGCCGGGGGCTTCGCGTCATTATCGCTGGAGCCGGCGGAGCCGCTCATCTGCCCGGGATGGTCGCTTCGAAGACGGTATTGCCGGTCATTGGCGTTCCGGTGAAATCGAAAGCGCTGAAGGGGTTGGATTCATTGCTGTCGATCGTGCAGATGCCAGGGGGCATTCCGGTAGCGACTGTAGCGATCGGCAAAGCGGGAGCCACTAACGCCGGATTGCTCGCAGCCCAGATTTTAGGCACTTCGGATGCAGGGATTCGCGAAAGAGTGCAAGCGCGCCGAGACCGTATCCGTGATGAAGTGCTGGAAAGCAGCGATAACTTATGATGGAGAACGGAGCACAGCAGACGCGAGTACCTGGCAAAAAGCTACTGCCTGGTTCCGTCATTGGCGTACTTGGCGGGGGACAGCTCGGACGGATGATCGCGCTGGACGGGATCCGGATGGGATATTCGTTTGTCACCCTCGATCCAACGCCGAACTCCCCGCTTGGCCAGATGGCCGAGCAGGTTACGGCCCGGTATGACGATGTGGAGGCTGCCCGGCAGCTCGCCGTCAAGGCTGATGTCATTACGTACGAATTCGAAAATGTCGATGCGGGCGTAGCCCAGCTTCTGGAGGAGCAGTCTTATGTTCCGCAAGGAAGCAAGCTGTTGTACACCACGCAGCACCGGCTGCGCGAGAAGGCAGCGATTGAAGCGGCCGGCGTACCGGTTGCACCGTATCGTGAAATAACAAGCTTGGAAGATTTACAATCCGCCGCCTCTGAACTTGGACTTCCGTGCGTGCTTAAGACCGCCATGGGAGGTTATGATGGTAAAGGGCAAGCGGTTCTCCGCAGCGAAGATGATCTGGAATCAGCCTACAGGGAGCTGGCTGCCAGCGGGACGGAGCTAGTGTTGGAGAAGTTTGTGAAGTTCGCGTGCGAGATCTCTGTGATCGCGGCGCGCACGCCCAGCGGCATCGTGAAGAGCTTCCCTCCGGCAGAGAACGTGCATGTCAACAATATCTTGCACTTGTCGATTGTGCCTGCTCGCGTGACGAGCGAAGTAAAGCGCAAAGCATGCCAGCTCGCGGAACGCGTGGCAGAGGGAATGGGAGCTGTTGGCCTGCTGGCTGTCGAGATGTTTGTGACCGAGGATGGGGAGCTGTACGTGAATGAGGTTGCACCTCGTCCGCATAACTCGGGTCACTATACGATGGAGGCATGCTCAACCTCCCAATTCGAGCAGCATGTGAGAGCGATCTGCGATTTGCCGCTCGGGGACACAACGCTGCTGAGCCCGGTCATCATGGTGAACCTCCTGGGGCAGCATCTGGAGGAAGCGGTACGGCGTTTTGGAGAGCACGACGCACTTGCAGAGTCTCTCGGCGTTGTGCCTAAGCTTCATCTATACGGCAAGAGCGAATTGAAGATTAACCGCAAGATGGGTCATATCAACCTCCTGTGCGGGGATGTCGATGCAGCGCTCGAATGGGTAGAGAAAATGAATATTTGGAGGCAGGATTAAACGATGATTGAACGTTACAGCAGACCGGAAATGCGGGCGATTTGGACCGAGGAGAACAAATTCAGAGCATGGCTGGAAGTAGAATTGTGCGCATGCGAGGCATGGGCCGACCTTGGCATCATTCCGAAGGAAGATACTGTTAAGCTTCGCCAGAATGCGACCTTTAATATGGACCGAATTTATGAAATCGAGCAGGAAACCCGTCATGATGTCATCGCTTTTACCCGCGCGGTATCGGAAAGTCTTGGCGAGGAGCGCAAATGGGTCCACTACGGATTGACTTCGACGGATGTAGTGGATACGGCGATGGGATACTTGCTTTTGCAAGCCAACGATATTTTGGAGCAGGACATCCTGCGTTTTATCGGTATTTTGAAAGAGAAGGCACTGGCCTACAAGCATACCCCGATGATGGGCAGAACGCATGGCGTGCATGCAGAGCCGACAACCTTCGGTTTGAAAATGGCGCTGTGGCATGAAGAGATGATCCGTAACCTGGAGCGTTTCCGCCATGCGGCCGACGGCGTGCAGTACGGCAAAATTTCCGGCGCAGTTGGAACGTATGCCAACATCGATCCTTCGGTTGAAGAATTCGTCTGCCGCAAGCTCGGTACGAAGCCGGCGCCGATCTCGACCCAGACGCTGCAGCGTGACCGTCATGCGGAATACATGGCAACACTTGCGCTGATCGGTACTTCGCTTGAGAAGTTCGCTACTGAAGTACGCGCGCTCCAGAAGAGTGAGGTTCGCGAGGTCGAAGAGGCATTCGCCAAAGGACAAAAAGGCTCCTCCGCGATGCCGCATAAACGGAATCCGATCGGTTCGGAGAACATCTCGGGTCTGGCGCGCGTCATTCGCGGCCACATGGTTTCCGCTTACGAGAACGTGTCGCTCTGGCATGAGCGGGATATTTCCCACTCCTCGGTAGAGCGGATCATCCTGCCGGACGCTACGATGCTGCTGAACTACATGCTGAACCGCTTCGGCAACATCGTGAAGAACCTGACAGTCTTCCCGGAGAACATGAAGCGCAACATGGCTCGCACATACGGCGTTCCTTTCTCCGGCCGGATCATGACGAAGCTGATCGACAAGGGCTTCAGCCGCGAGCAAGCTTACGACACCGTTCAACCTCGAGCCATGCAGGCATGGGAAGAGCAGCGTCAATTCCGCGAAATCGTGGAAGCCACGACTGAGATCACCGAGGTGCTCAGCGCCGAGGAGATCGAAGATGCATTTAATCCAAGCTGGCATCTGAAGCATGTGGATACCATTTTTGCCAAGCTGGGGTTGGAGTAGGGTTAGAAACGGATTAATCCGCATTCATAAAAGATCTAGAGAAGATCATTTTCTACAACGGAGAAGGCGGAATTGTTTTGTAGAAGCGTTAGCGGTCTCCTTTGTCCCCGGATTTCAACCATATAATCGTATGTAATAGAAATCTGGGGACAACAGAGATCGGAAAAATAATCCGCATTCGTAGTGATGATATGCAGACAAACTCTAGTCCAAGGGGAGGAACACATGACATTACCGGCATTATCGACCGCCACTCATCTGGTCAACGTACCGCTGCTGTATAAGGGCAAGGTTCGTGAATTGTACGACCTGGGCGAGCATGTACTCATTGTAGTAACCGACCGTATTTCCGCTTTTGACTATGTGCTGGAGCCTCCTGTACCGGCCAAAGGAACCGTGCTGAACAAACTGAGCGCCTTCTGGTTTGAACAAACGGAACAGCTCATCAGCAACCATGTCGTGCACACGGACGTGAACCTCCTGGGCGATGCCGTCAAGGACAAGGATCTGCTGGATGGACGAATCATGGTGTGCCGCAGGGCCGAGCGTATCGATATCGAATGCGTAGTGCGCGGATACATCACCGGCGGAGGCTGGAGGCAGTATCAATCCTCGGGAGAGGTCAACGGCATTAAGCTGCCGGAGGGCCTGCGCAAGAATGAGGCTTTTCCGGAGCCGATCTTCACGCCAGCTGCCAAGAACGATGTCGGTCATGACGAGGACATCCCGCTATCCCGCATGAAGGAGCTTGTCGGCGAGGAGCTCGCGCTGCAGCTGCAGGACAAAAGCCTGATGCTGTACAAGTTCGCCCGCGATTATTGCAGCAAGCACGGCATTATTTTGGCCGATTGCAAGTTTGAGTTCGGTTTGATCGACGGAGAGATCATTCTGATCGATGAGATCTTCACGCCGGATTCCTCCCGTTTCTGGGATGAGGAGAATTATGCGCTCGACATTGAGATTGACAGTATGGATAAGGAGCCTGTACGCACGTATCTCGCTTCGTCCGATTGGGATAAGAACAGTGAGCCAGATCCTCTGCCGCAGGCCGTGGTGGAGGAGACGACGCGCCGCTACACCGACATTTACAGCCGAATCACGGGTGCAAGTCTGTAAAGCTTTTATAAACCATTTCATTCATATATACCGAGGAGGAACAGGATACAATGTTGAAAGCAAAGGTCTACGTCACGATTAAGCAGAGCGTATTGGACCCTCAAGGGGTAGCGGTGCAAGGTGCACTTCATTCGATAGGGTACAAGGAAGTGGAGAGTCTGCGGATCGGTAAATATATGGAACTTGAGCTGGGTACGGACAACCGTGAGGAAGCCGAGTTGCGAGTGAAAGAAATGTGTGAAAAGCTTCTGGCTAATACGGTGGTTGAGAACTACCGTTATGAATTGGAGGGCTAAACCAATGAGATTTGCAGTGCTGGTCTTTCCTGGCTCCAATTGTGATATTGACTGTTATAAGGCGGTAGAGGAGGCGATCTCGCAGCCGGTGGATTATGTGTGGCATACGGCTACGGACCTTTCCCCATACGATTGCATTTTGGTACCCGGCGGATTCTCCTATGGAGATTATCTCCGGTGTGGTGCGATTTCCCGATTCGCCCCGGTTATGAGCGAAGTGGCGAAGGCGGCAGAAGAGGGCAAGTATATTCTTGGCATCTGCAACGGATTTCAGATTTTGACGGAAGCCGGACTCCTTCCGGGAGCTCTGCGTCGTAATGATTCGATGAAATTCCGCTGCCATGACACGGTGCTCAAAGTGAACAATAATACAACGCCATTTACGCGTGAATACGCGGAGGGGCAAGAGATTGTCATTCCCATTGCGCATGGCGAGGGCAACTATTACTGTGATGAAGAAACACTTCAAAAGCTCCGGGACAACCGGCAAATCGTATTTACGTATCAAAACAATCCGAATGGCTCGATCGAGGATATCGCAGGCATATGCAACGAGCGGGGCAACGTAATCGGCATGATGCCGCATCCGGAGCGCGCGGTCAGCAGCTTGCTCGGATCGGATGACGGTAAAGCAATGTTTACATCCATATTACAGGCATGGAGGGATACTCATGGCGCAGCAAACGTCCGTTAAGGAACCGACAGCAGAACAGATCGCAGAGCATCAGATTTACAAGCAGATGGGAGTTTCGGACAGCGAGTATGAGCTGATCTGTTCCTTCATGGGACGCAAGCCGAATTACACGGAAATCGGCGTATTCAGTGTCATGTGGTCCGAGCATTGCGCCTATAAAAATTCCAAGCCATTGCTTCGTCGTTTCCCGACAAGTGGCCCGCGCGTCCTGATGGGACCGGGCGAAGGCGCTGGGATCGTCGATATCGGTGACAACCAAGCGGTTGTATTCAAAATCGAAAGTCATAACCATCCGTCCGCTGTAGAGCCTTATCAAGGCGCAGCCACGGGCGTTGGCGGCATTATCCGCGATATTTTCTCCATGGGGGCAAGACCGGTAGCGATTCTCAACTCGCTTCGGTTCGGCAAGCTGGAGAGCGATCGCGTTAAATATTTGTTTGAACACGTGGTATCCGGTATTGCCGGTTACGGCAACTGCATCGGGATCCCGACGGTAGGCGGCGAGGTTGTATTCGACGAAAGTTATGAAGGCAATCCGCTGGTCAATGCGATGTGCGTCGGCATTATCGACCATGATAAGATTCAGCGCGGCGTTGCAAAAGGGGTAGGCAATCCGGTCTTCTATGTCGGCCCTCCAACTGGCCGCGATGGCATCCACGGGGCGACCTTCGCTTCCGTAGAGCTGACGGAGGAATCCGAAGCGAACCGTACGGCCGTTCAGGTCGGCGATCCGTTCATGGAGAAACTCGTGATGGAATCCTGCCTCGAGCTGATTGATTCCGGCATCGTGCTAGGCATTCAGGATATGGGCGCGGCTGGATTGACTTGCTCCAGTGCGGAAATGGCAAGTAAAGCAGGCAACGGTCTTGAGCTGTACCTGGACCAAGTGCCTCAGCGCGAAGAGGGCATGACGCCTTATGAAATGATGCTATCGGAATCCCAGGAACGGATGCTGTTCGTGGTTGAGCCGAAGCATGAGGAGCAAGCACGAGAAATCTTCGAACGCTGGGGCGTTATCTGCGCCAAAGTCGGCAAAGTGACGGACGATGGCCGCCTGAAGCTGATCCACCACGGTGAGGTGGTAGGCGACATGCCGGTTAAAGCGCTCGTAGACGAATGCCCGATCTATAACAAACCATCCCAAGAACCGGCTTATTACAAAGAGCAGGCCGCGGTGGATACGCTTCGTTATGAAGAAGTGAAGGATTTGGGCGGTGCCCTCAAAAAGGTGCTCGGTTCGCCAAGTCTTGCAAGCAAAGCATGGGTATACAACCAATACGATTATATGGTTCGCACCAGCACGGCCGTTCGTCCGGGTTCGGATGCTGCTGTCGTAACGGTGCATGGAACGCGCAAAGCCCTGGCGATGACAACGGACTGTAACGGACGTTACGTCTACCTCGACCCTGAGCTTGGCGGCAGAATCGCCGTTAGCGAAGCAGCGCGCAATATCGTGTGCTCCGGTGCCGAGCCGCTGGCGATTACGGATAACCTGAACTTCGGAAGTCCGGAGAAGCCAGAAATTTTCTGGCAGATGGAAAAAGCTGTGGACGGCATGGCGGAAGCTTGTCGTGAGCTTGAAACGCCGGTTATCGGCGGTAATGTCAGTCTCTACAACGAGAATGCCAAAGGCGCGATTTATCCGACGCCGGTTGTCGGCATGGTTGGCCTGATCCATGATACGGATCATATTACAACACAAGGCTTCAAGGCGGAAGGCGATGCCATCTATGTGTTGGGTGATACCCGTGCGGAGCTTGGCGGCAGTGAGTTCCAAGCGATCATTCACGGGGTGTCGGAAGGCAGACCGCCTGAACTGACCCTGGATACCGAGAAGAAATTGCTCGGCGGCGTACTGAAGGCTATCCAATCCGGTCTGGTACAATCCGCGCATGACGTGTCGGAGGGCGGACTTGCAGCCGCACTGGCAGAGAGCTGCATCAGCGGCAACATTGGGGCGAGCGTACAATGGTCAACCGATCTGCGTAACGACGTAGCGCTCTTTAGCGAGAGCCAATCCCGGATCGTGTTGTCGGTGTCCCCAGATCATAAGAATGCGCTGGAGAAGCTCCTGCAAGAAGCGGGTGTTCCATTTACCGCACTTGGCGTAGTCGGCGGGAATAAGCTTAGCATTAACATTAACGGTGCTTCTGCGCTGGAAGAATCCGTGGAGGCTTTGAAATCCGTCTGGGAGGATGCCATTCCATGTCTCATGAACTGATACCCGAAGGACTGTGGACAGGGGATTACTACAATGAGGGAACAGGTCAGAGCGATATTTTCGATACATTAAAAGAAGAGTGCGGCGTATTCGGGGTGTTTGGGCATCCCGATGCCGCCTCCTTTTCCTATTACGGGCTTCACGCCCTCCAGCACCGCGGCGAGGAGAGCGCAGGAATCTGCGTGGCCGATGGCGAGAACTTCAATTATCATCGCGGTATGGGGCTGGTAAAAGAAGTGTTTGATAAAGACAAGCTGGAATCGCTGAAGGGCAGCATGTCGATCGGGCATGTTCGTTATTCAACCAGCGGGGACAGCGGGCTGACGAATGCGCAGCCGCTCGTCTTTAAATACCGCGAAGGCAATCTGGCGATCGCAACGAACGGCAACATCGTCAATGAGCCGAAGCTTCGGCGCGAGCTGGAGATGGAGGGTTCCATATTCCAGACGACCAGCGATACGGAGGTCATTGCGCATCTGATTGCACGGTCGCCGAAGGACTTTGTCGAGGCTGCCAAGGATGCCTTGCGGCGTCTGGTGGGCGGGTTTGCCTTTCTGCTCATGACCAATGACAAGCTGCTCGTCGCCTCGGACCCGAACGGACTCCGTCCGCTAACGATGGGTCGTCTGGGCGATGCGTATATCTTAACCTCCGAGACCTGTGCACTTGAAGTCATCGGGGCGGAAGCGATCCGCGATGTCGCTCCCGGGGAGCTGCTAATCCTCGATCGGAACGGGCTTCGGGAAGAGCGGTACACGGAAGCGGGACGCAAAGCGTTGTGCGCGATGGAATATATATATTTCTCCCGTCCGGACAGCGATCTGAACGGCTCCAACCTGCATTCGGCCCGCAAACGGATGGGCAGCAAGATGGCCCTGGAATCGTTCGTGGATGCGGATGTGGTTACGGGGGTACCGGATTCCAGCATCTCGGCCGCTATCGGTTATGCCGAGCAAACGGGCATTCCTTATGAGCTGGGATTGATCAAGAATAAATACACGGGCCGGACGTTCATTCAGCCGAGCCAGGAGCTGCGCGAGCAGGGCGTGAAGATGAAGCTGAGCGCGGTACGGCGTGTGGTCGAAGGCAAACGGGTGGTCATGATTGATGACTCCATCGTACGGGGAACCACGTCCCGCCGGATCGTCAATCTGCTTCGCGAAGCGGGTGCTACCGAAGTGCATGTGCGGATTACGTCGCCGCCATTCAAGAACCCTTGCTTCTACGGCATCGACACTCCGGACCGCAGGGAGCTGATTGCCTTCGAGAAAAGCGTCGAGGAAATCTGCCGGGAGATCAACGCGGATTCCCTGTCGTTCTTGAGCCCGGAGGGACTTATATCCGCCATTGGCGGTTATGATGAGCACAGCCCTAAAGGCGGTCTGTGCATGGCCTGCTTTGACAATGATTACCCGACGCAGATTGATTTTAACGGGGAAGAGAAGATGGGCTGCAGCTGCTGATTCTGCAGTGGACAGCCATTTTTTCTAGGTTTTATCCTTTAAGTGCGTGTTCAAAAGGTCGGTTTTCAGCACCGAGAAGGTTGGATGAAGCAAGGGACTGAGGAGCGGAGCGTACGTCTGGTACGTGAGCACCAGAAGGCCCGGCTGAATTCAAGATTCGATGCTGAGTGGCTTCCTGATTCACTTCGTGATCAAAAGAGAGCTTTTTGAACAACCTCTTAAGCTGATTATTGATTAAGCCCATAAATAATGTGTGAACGGATACTTTCGTCATAACGAAAAAGGAGTGTTGAGCGCGTGTCGGATACTTACAAACAAGCAGGCGTGGATATCGCTGCAGGCAACGAAGCGGTAGAGCGGATGAAAAAGCATGTCAAAACGACTTTCAGACCGGAAGTCATGACCGACCTCGGGGGTTTTGGCGCACTGTTCAAGCTGAATAAAGACCAATATGAAGAGCCGGTACTCGTCTCAGGCACGGATGGCGTCGGCACAAAGCTGAAACTCGCATTCGCGATGGACCAACATGATACCATCGGCATTGATGCGGTAGCGATGTGCGTGAACGATATTGTGGTGCAAGGCGCAGAACCGCTCTTTTTTCTCGACTATTTAGCGTGTGATAAGGTCATTCCGGCCAAAATCGAGTCCATTGTCAAAGGGATCGCTGACGGATGCAATCAAGCAGGCTGTTCCCTGATCGGCGGAGAGACGGCGGAAATGCCAGGCATGTACAGCGAAGGCGAGTATGACATCGCGGGCTTTACCGTAGGGATTGTCGACAAAAGCAAAATGATCAACGGGTCGAATATCGCGGCAGGCGACACGGTGATTGGTCTAGCATCCAGCGGTGTGCACAGCAATGGCTTCTCGCTTGTCCGGAAGCTGCTTCTGGAGGACGCCGGCTACTCCCTGCAGCAAGAGCTTCCGGAACTGGGCGGACGTCTTGGGGACGTGCTGCTCGCACCGACAAAGATTTATGTGAAGCCGCTGCTTGGACTGTTGAAAGAGATCGAAGTAAAGGGCATGGCGCATATTACGGGCGGCGGATTCATCGAGAATATTCCGCGCATGCTGCCGGATGGCGTCAATGTCGACATCGAATACGGCTCTTGGCCGATTCTGCCCATCTTTAAGCTGATGCAGGAAAAAGGCAACATTTCGAACAAGGATATGTTTACGACATTTAATATGGGAATCGGCATGGTGCTTGTCGTTAAGGAACAGGATGCAGACGGAGCGCTTCAATATCTCCGCTCCGCAGGCGAAGAGGCTTATGTGATCGGCCGCGTGACCGAAGGCGAACGTCTTGTAACCTTCACGGGAGCTGAGGTGTAATGAGATCGTTTCGGATTGCGGTTTTCGCTTCCGGCAGAGGCAGCAACTTTCAGGCTTTGGCAGACGCGCAGCACAGGGGGGCTTTGGGCGGCGTAATCAGCATTCTGGTATGCGATAAGCCGCAGGCTCCCGTCGTGGAGCTGGCTCAAGCGGCGAATGTGGATGTATTCGCGTTTCAGCCGAAGGAATATGCCACGAAGGAAGATTATGAACGTGAAATTGCGGTAGAGCTTCAGCAGCGCGGTGTCGAATTGATTGTCCTTGCAGGATATATGCGGTTGTTGAGTCCGTCCTTTGTCGAGTTCTATAGCGGCCGGATTATTAACATTCATCCTTCGCTGCTGCCTGCTTTTCCAGGTAAAGACGCGATTGGCCAAGCGCTGGATTATGGTGTGAAGATGACCGGTGTCACGGTTCATTTCGTTGATGGCGGCATGGATACCGGACCGGTTATTGCTCAGAAAGCTGTAGAGATCAAGGAAGGCGATACGGCGGAATTGCTGGCACAGCGTATTCACGCGGTGGAGCAGAAGTTATACTCCGAAGTCGTCTCCTGGTTTGCCCAGGGGCGGATTTCGCTGAACGGGCGGAATGTGACGATTACCGAATAAGCTATTGTAATAAAGCAGACAAGGTTTTTCTGTTAATCGACATGTTCGATATTTCTCGGGAAATAATTTGCAATTATGGATCTTCGACAGCATCTACGGAATCAAGACAGGTCTACTTAGTTGATTTTCATTCAAAATAGGGGGTATGAACGTGGGTATCAAAAGAGCTTTGGTCAGCGTTTCGGATAAAACCGGTATCGTGGAATTTTGCCGCGAGTTGTCTTCATTGGGTGTAGAGATCATTTCGACAGGGGGAACCAAGAACCTCCTCGCCAAAGAAGGTGTTCCTGTCATCGGCATTTCCGATGTGACCGGATTCCCTGAGATTCTAGACGGACGCGTCAAAACCCTTCATCCAGCCGTACACAGCGGCCTGCTTGCCATTCGCGACAGCGAAGAGCATCAGCGTCAGATGCAGGAGCTGGGCCTCGAATACATCGATATGGTCGTGGTTAACCTGTACCCATTCCAGGAAACGATTGCGAAGCCGGATGTCGAGTATGAAGATGCAATCGAAAATATCGACATTGGCGGTCCAACGATGCTGCGTTCGGCTGCGAAAAACCATGCTTTTGTGAGCGTGGTTGTCGATGCTGCGGATTATGGCAGCGTGATTGAGGAAATCCGCGGCGGCGGCGACACGACCTTAGAAACTCGTAAACGCCTTGCAGCCAAGGTGTTCCGTCATACGGCAGCCTACGATACGTTGATTTCCGACTATTTGTCGAATGTAACGGGCGATCCGCTTCCTGAGCGCTTTAGCGTGACCTACGAGAAAATTCAGGACCTTCGTTACGGCGAGAATCCGCATCAAAAAGCCGCATTTTACCGGAAACCGCTGGCACCTGTGGGTACCTTGACGACAGCGGAGCAGCTGCACGGTAAAGAGCTCTCCTACAACAATATCAATGACGCGAATGCGGCCCTGCAGATCGTGAAGGAGTTCGACGAGCCGACCGTGGTGGCCGTGAAGCATATGAACCCTTGCGGCGTCGGAATCGGGACGAATGTGCTGGAAGCTTATCAAAAGGCTTATAATGCCGACCCGACATCCATCTTCGGCGGCATTGTGGCAGCGAACCGGACGATTGACGCTCCGACGGCGGATCTGCTGAAGGATATCTTCCTTGAAATTATCCTGGCACCGGACTTCACGCCGGAGGCGCTGGAGATTTTGACGAAGAAGAAGAACATCCGTCTTCTGAAAATGGGCGAGTTTGGCTCGGCCAAGGAGCGCCAAAGCACGCTTGCCGTGACAACTATCGAAGGCGGCATGATTGTGCAGGAAAGCGATGTGCATTCCCTGGATGCCGCAGACCTGCAAGTTGCAACAGATCGCAAACCAACGGAAGAGGAGCTGAAGCAGCTGCTCTTCGGCTGGAAGGTTGTAAAGCACGTGAAGTCCAATGCGATCGTATTGGCGGCAGACGACATGACCGTTGGTGTTGGCGCAGGCCAGATGAACCGTGTCGGCTCGGCACGCATTGCAGTGGAACAGGCAGGAGAGAAAGCCAAGGGAGCCGTTCTTGCTTCCGATGCGTTCTTCCCGATGGGAGATACCGTGGAGCTTGCAGCGAAAGCCGGCATTACCGCTATCATTCAGCCGGGTGGCTCCATTAAGGATGAGGAATCCATCAAGGCAGCCAACGAATACGGGATCGCCATGGTCTTTACTGGCGTGAGACATTTCAAGCACTAATTCATGAGTTTAAAAAGGGGGCTTCGCTACAGCCGTCAGGCTGCAACCGAAGGAACACCTTTCATTCAGCAACATATAGAGGCGACGCCGCTCTTTCGAGCGCGCCGCCTTTAAGTTTAAGGGGACAAGAAGGTGAAGGTGACCTCACGCTTCGCCCTGTAAATCATTCATGTTATGAAATTTCATCGGTAAATTGAAATGAATCGGGAGGCAAAACCATGGATATTTTAGTTATCGGAGGCGGCGGAAGAGAGCATGCCATCGTATGGGCACTGGCGAAGAGCCCGAAAGCGGATAAGATCTACTGTGCACCCGGCAATGCTGGCATCGGACAGCTGGCCGAGTGCGTGCCGATTGCGGTATCAGAGTTTGATAAGCTGGCAGCATTCGCAGTGGAGAAGCAAGTGGGACTCATTGTCGTCGGTCCGGATGATCCGCTGGCTGACGGTATCGTAGACGCGTTTGACGCTACAGGCATCCCGGTATTTGGTCCGCGTAAAAATGCAGCCGAAATTGAGGGCAGCAAAACCTTCATGAAGGATCTGCTCCATAAATACGGTATTCCGACGGCAGCTTACGCGAAGTTCGACGATTATGAGGAGGCGCTTGCTTACTTGCGCCAGCAAGGTGCACCGATCGTCGTGAAAGCGGACGGGCTCGCAGCTGGCAAAGGCGTTACCGTTGCAAGGACGATAGAGGAAGCCGAGCAGGCACTCAGCGACATCATGCAATCGAAGGTGTTTGGCGATGCCGGAAGCCGGGTGGTCATCGAGGAGTTCCTGGAAGGCCAGGAAATGTCGATCCTGGCCTTTGTGGATGGTGAAACCGTGAAGCCAATGTCGGCTGCCCAGGATCATAAACCGGCTTATGATGGAGATTTGGGGCCGAATACCGGAGGAATGGGAACGTATTCGCCTTTGCCTCATATTCAGCCATCCATCATTGAAGAGGCGATTGAGACGATCATCAAGCCTACGGCAAAAGCGATGGTAGCTGAAGGGCGTCCGTTCCGGGGCGTTCTGTTCGCCGGATTGATGATCACACCGGAAGGCAAACCGAAGACCATCGAATTCAACGCCAGATTCGGCGACCCGGAAACGCAGGTCGTATTGCCGCGTCTGAAGACCGATCTGCTTGACGTCTTCCTTGCTGCCGTAAATGGAAACCTGGCTGATCTTGAGCTGGAGTGGAGTGATGAAGCGGCAGTATGCGTCATTCTGGCTTCTGGAGGCTATCCTGCATCGTATCCGAAAGGAATTGCGATCAATGGGCTGGACAACGAGCAGGACGGGACAATTGTATTTCATGCGGGTACTTCTCGCGATGCCGATGGAACGTGGAGAACGAATGGAGGACGTGTCCTGGGCGTTGTCGGTTTAGGAGCTGATATCGCTTCAGCACGTGCGAAAGCCTATGAACGGGCAGAAGCGATTTCGTTTGAAGGCAAGCAAAACCGGACGGATATTGCGCTGAAGGCGCTTGTTTAGAGTCATTTTCTGGCTAATAAAATATACTTGAAAATAAAAGGAGTCTTCGTCGAGAAGACTCCTTTTATTTGTAATCATAACCAGATTCACGAGCCCAACGTCTGTCCGACTTCTTGTATTATTCGATCGGTTGATTATTTACATTAACTTAACTGTAACATAAACCCCTGTCTGGAACTGCCAAAAGGGCCTATATACTCTGTGCCGTGAGAGGAGCAGATAACCGTGCTCTGCATTATGATGCCTTGTATTAATTTATACTTTGTTCAGTTTCTGTTTACCTAATGTTAACTTTGCATCGATAGGATGATTAAGAAAGGATAGAGTTGATCCATTTCCAGCACCTCTTAGCAGATAATCTGAGCTTTTGGGAGATGACTCTGTTATATAATATAATCAGTTGTTTGTTAAAATATGAAATAATGGAGAAAAATGCTATGGATAACATTTTTGTTCTGCTTGTAGATGATGAACAAGGGTTATGCGATATGTTGACTACCGTTTTGAAGAAGGAAGGCTTTCGGCATATTCGAAGCGTGGGTACAGGGCAGGAAGCGGTGCGAATATTAACGGAGTTTAATCCGGACGTGATCATACTGGATGTCATGCTCCCGGATGAAGACGGCTTTGAGGTGTGCCGAAAAATTCGCAAAATGACCGAAACGCCGATTCTCTTCCTTACTGCCCGGGACTCTGACTTGGACAAGCTGATGGGGTTTGGCATTGGCGGGGACGATTATATTACGAAACCGTTTAATCCATTGGAGGTCGTTGCCCGGACCAAAGCTCGTCTGAAATATAAAATACAGCGGGAACAAGAGGCTCAGCCGCGATTAACTCAATTGGATTTTGGTTATTTTCGGCTGGATCTTGCAGCCGGGGAGCTGATCGTAAATGGAAAGCATTTGGAGTGTCCGGCGCGTGAATGGGAGCTGCTTGTATTCCTATGCCGTCATCCAAACCGTATTTTTAGTACACGTCAATTATACGAATCGGTCTGGAATGAGCCCTATCTTGGCGATGAGAAGACGGTTGTAATCCATATCTTTAGACTGCGAAAAAGGGTGGAGCCCGATCCCGGAAACCCACGGTTTATTGTTAACGTTCGTGGACTTGGCTACAAAATGCTGGCCCCAAGGAAGGGAAAAGAATGAATCCAATGGTCACAATGGCTTTTCGCTTTATCAAAGTAACCATTATTTTGGTGATGATGTTTGTCTTGAGTTTTATTTTGTGCGCGGTGATATTTATATATCTTCAGGATTGGATGAATCCCCGGGGCACGATATCCATGAAGACTTTTTTAGCTGTTACGGGCTTCGTGCTAATGGTTATATTTTTCATTGCTTTCGGTTGGTGCGTGGGCAAACCTCTCACTTATCTAATACGCTGGATCAACCGATTATCCGAAGGAAATTACAGCCAGCCGCAGGAACATTTCCGTCAGCCGAGCGAAGGCTCCGATGGCTCATTACATCATAACAACTATCGTTATCCGTATGTCTTATATAAAGAATTATTTGATCGAATGACGCAATTATCGAATCAATTGCAGCGCAGCGAGACCGATCGAATAAATATGGAGGCCAAGAAGCAGGAATGGATCGCTGCTATTAGCCACGACCTCAAGACACCACTGTCCTATGTCGAAGGATATGCTCACATGCTCGCGGCGGCCGATTATCAATGGACCGATGAAGAAAAGCAGAATTTTAGCAGGCAGATCAGCGATAAGACAGCGGAAATGAAGCAGCTGATCCATGACTTGAACCAAACGGGCCGATGGTCTGTCGAACAGTTCCCCATGAATAAAAGGGAGGATGATATCGTGAATTTTCTGCGTGATATGATGATCGATATCGCAAACCACCCGTTAGCCGAGCAAGCTTCATTTACGTTTACTGAGCAAGAGAACGTGTGCATGATGGATTTTGACAGCAGACTGTTAGGCAGAGTCTTTCAAAATGTATTCATGAATGCGGTTATTCATAATCCGCCCGGCATCGAGATTCAGTGCGGTATCTCTTTAGAAGGAAAGCGTTGTATCATCGTGATCGAGGATAATGGAATTGGGATCGAGGAAACAAAGTTAAGACAGGCTCTGGATCAATCCGGTAAAGGAATTGCTATAGCCAATGCCTTTGTTGAAGCCCATGCAGGCTGTATGAGCATTCTGCCCGCAGATGGTAAGGGCACCCGGGTTAAAATTGTATTACCGATCCGTCCATAAATTATCCTAACGTTCATTTCTTGTTTACCTCCTGTTTATTTCCTATTGCTAAACTTTAAATGTTAGTTAAGTCAAGCAGGAGGAATAAGAGATGAACGAATATGCTATCGATACACATCAGCTGACCAGAAGATTCGGGCAGCGGGAAACAGTAAAGCAGATTAATTTGAAGGTTCCCAAGCGGGAGGTCTATGGATTTTTGGGGCCAAATGGAGCCGGTAAGACAACAACGATTCGGATGCTCCTAGGACTCATCCGCTCGTCATCCGGGGAGATTCGTATACTTGGCAAAGATCTGAAGAAGAACCGAATGGACATTTTAAAAGATGTGGGTTCTCTCGTAGAATCTCCTTCATACTATGCTCATCTTTCAGGATACAATAATTTGAAAATCATGGCGCTAATCCACGGTATACAAGAATCCAGGATTCAGGAGGTTCTGGAATGGGTGAGACTTAATCATGCAGCTCATCAGTCGGTCAGGAGTTATTCACTTGGCATGAAACAGCGGCTCGGGATCGCAATGGCGCTTATTACGAATCCCAAATTATTGATTCTGGATGAGCCGACGAACGGACTTGATCCATCAGGAATTCAGGAAATTCGTGAGCTGATTACTAGACTTCCTCGTGATTTTGATATAACGGTTTTGCTCTCAAGCCATTTATTGAGCGAAATTGAGCAGGTTGCAACCTGGGTGGGAATTATTAACCAGGGGGAAATGATTTTTCAAGGACCGCTTAAGGAATTAACCGACCGAAGTAAGCCTTATGTATGGATTGAGATGGATCGGCCTGTGGAAGCAGCAGCTGCTCTGAACGATCATGGATGGGATGCGGAACCTGAAATAACAACGGGTCAGATCAGAACTTCCATGACCACCAGGCCGCAATCGGCGGAAATGATTCGCTTTCTTGTGAATCGGCAATATGATGTATACCGTATAACGGAGAAGAAGAAGACCCTTGAGGAAATCTTTCTGGAATTGACCGGTCAGGAGAACAGCTTATGATACTGGAACTGATGCGTGCAGAGGGATTGAAGCTGAAGCAATTATGCCGGTGGATGCCTCTCATTCAAGGCATCATTTTAATCAGCATGACGGCTCTTGAGTGGTATCTTTATTTTCGTCAAGGTCCGGGGGGCATCTATTCTGGCTTTGCCGTAATGTATTTGTTCTTATCTTTCATTTTTTTATTGGGAATTACGCTCCTAGCCAGCATTATGGCCGGTACCGAGCACGAAACCAAGGCATGGAAGCAGCTTCTTGCGATGCCTGTTCCTAAAGGCTCTGTATTCCTGGCAAAAATGGCGTGGATATTTATTTTGCAGCTATGTACCGTAATCATTACTATTGCTGGCATGTGCATGATCTGGGTTCTATACTCGGATGAACCGATACCATGGGGAATTATGATATTGCAGCCTCTATTCGCATGTTTGGCAACACTGCCGATGATGGCCATTCAGCTCTGGTTGTCTACTGTATTTTCCAACCAGGCATTACCGCTGGCTATAGGGATATTTGGATCTATCTCCAGCCTGTTTTTAGCTCGAAGCCCTTCTTTTGTGATTCAGATCCTTCCCTGGTCGTATCCGTCATTATCCAGTCCGCTTGTCCCTGGTCATATGCAGTGGATTGGCATCTCACTCGGAATAGGGGCAATGCTGTCAGTTCTGGGAGCTCTCCTGTTTGCCAGGCGAGAATTTGAATAGGAGGTTGCCAGATCATGAGAATGCTGTTGCGTGCTGAAGGAATGAAACTTCAATGGAGAATTATATTTTTACTCATTGTATTGGATACGCTGATCAACTCAGCGATGGGAGCGATGCAGCTTCAGAGTTTAAGGGACTTTTTTCCGCCTAGCTGGTCTACGCTTTATATACACAGCGTAAATCTTCATTCTATGTTTTTCTATCCTCTGTACAGCGGGATTGTAGCATCTTTATTGTGTTTATATGAGCATAAAGATGGGGGCTGGAAGATCACGATGAGTTTGCCGGTCCCCAGATATAAGGTCTTTTACGTAAAATTTATTTTGTTGGTCGGGATTTTGGCGTTGGTGCAAATCGTATTTTTGCTTGGTTACCTTGGAACGGGTTATCTTGTCAAGGCTCCTGAAAGGATTCCGTGGGAGTCATTACTGTATTCAGTCATTGGGGGATGGATAGGAGTTTTACCACTCGCAGCTTTACAACTTATGGTTTCGATAAGAGTGCGTAATTTCGGAGCATCGCTGGCGATGTCCATAGGTTATGTGGTACCGAATATCGTGCTGACAGGTTTTCATTCTGCGATTGGGGCCTGGCTTCCGTTTACCATTCCCTACTATGTTATGATGCCACAGTCAGCGCTTTACGCGCCAAGAGTTGAACCTTACAGCTTGTGGTTAATTGTGTTATTTACAGGAATGGTGTATTTGTTGATAGGGCAGAAATTTGTTGAAAAAAGAGATTGGTTGTAGCCCATTCGTTAAACATATAGGTGGTAAATAGTTTTCTTTACCCTGGTGTACTAACACCAGGGTTTGTTTAATGATAAGTCGATGTGCAAACGTTTGTGCAACAACGGAGCGTTTTACAGCCGTTCTCGTCCATTTTAGAGAGTAGAAAGACTGAATTGCACAGCATATGCACAACTATTTTTACGATAATTTACGAAATAGAGTGAATAGTGAAGGTAACAAGAGATTATATGCCTAAAACGGGCAAAAATGATCTGTGCAAACGTTTTTACATTCAATATTAAATGGTGTATGATGTTTTCAGTGAATGAAGCGCTTTCTCAACGGGATTTTTCCTAAGTATCTCGCCAGATGCTACATAGAAAAAGAGACGCTGAAAATTTCTGAAATCGTTTGCGCAGATTTCCAACATTTTCTGATCATTTATTGAGAGGGGTAATCATGGAATGAAGATGAAGAAACTACTTACGCTAGCTGCAACCTTCACGTTGGCGTTCTCCATTACAGCGTGCGGAGGAAATTCACCTGCTCCTGCTGCTGAGGCACCTGCTGAGAATCCACCGGCACAGGAGACGCCGGCCGAAAATACAGAAGCACCGGAACTTAAGCCAGAGGAAGGCGCTAAATTGATCGTATGGGAAAGTAGAGATGAAAGAGCCTACACGGATGCGGTTGCGAAAGAATTTACCGAGAAATACGGTGTTGAAGTAACCATCGAAGAATTGTCTCCAACCGACCAAGTGACCAAGCTTCAACAAGACGGACCATCCGGATTGGGTGCTGACGTTGTATTGTTCCCTCACGATAACCTGGGCAAAGCCGTAGCTACAAACCTGGTTCTGCCAAATGATTTCTTCGAAGAAAAAACGAAGAGCAGCAACACGGAGGCCGCTATTCAAGGTGTAAGCTATGACGGCGTTCTGTACGGATACCCGCGCGCTGCTGAAACATACCTGATGTACTACAACAAGGACTTGGTAAAAGAAGTTCCAACAACGATGGAAGAAGTTATTGAATTCAGCAAAACCTTCACAGACAAATCCAAGAACAAGTATGGATTCATGTTCGAAACAGGTAACCTGTACTTCGCATATCCATTCCTTGCTTCCAATGGCGGCTACATCTTTGGTAACGGCGGCGCAGATGTCAACGATATCGGCCTCAACAATGAAGGAGCAGTCAAGAGTATGGAAGTTTACGCAAGCCTGAAAGAAATCCTTCCGGTTAAATCCGGCGACATTACGCCTGATATCAAACGCGGACTGTTCACATCCGGTGATCTGGCTATGGACATTAACGGACCTTGGGAGCTTGGCGGATACAAAGAAGCGCTTGGCGACAAGCTTGGCGTTGCTCCAATCCCAACCATCGGCGGCCAGCCTGCTGTATCGTTCTCCGGTATCAAAGCTTGGTACGTAAGCTCGTTCACGAAATATCCGCAAGCCGCTCGCTTGTTCGCGGACTTTGCAACAAGCAAGGAAGCTCAATTGAAACTGAGCGCACTGGTTGGATCGGTTCCGACAAACAATGAAGCTCAAGAAGACGATCAAATCAAGAATGACGAGTATGTATCCGCATTCACAGAGCAATTCAAATCTTCCCAACCGATGCCATCCGTTCCTGAAATGGCTAACGTATGGTCTCCTGTAGGTGCTGCACTGGCTGAGATTTGGGATAACAACAAAGACGTAAAAGAAACGCTTGATAAAGCTGTAAATCAAGTGAAAGATCTCAACAGTGGTGGAGCTAGCGAGTAATTACGTTCTTATATAATACGAGAAAAATGAAGAAGTTCACCCGCCGAACAACCGGCGGGTGATTCCTCGATTATATGGAGAGGAGAATGGAGGGAGCATGCGTCAACATCGTACGACAGCAGCCGTATTATCAGCCATCTGTATGGGTCTGGGTCAGCTTTACAACCGGCAATGGATCAAAGGCGTTCTTTTACTTATCGTAGGTATATTCAGTCTGTATTACTTCATCAACAACCTGGGTGATGCCATCTGGGGAATGACAACTTTGGGGGAACAGGGAAGCCATTTAGAGAAAGTCAACGGTTTAACCCAAATGGTAGCAGGTGACCATTCCATCAATCTCCTGATTGAAGGACTTATCACCATGATTATGTTTGTGATTTTTCTTATTGGGTATTATGCCAATATCAAAAACGCATATAACGCTGGAAAACTAAGGGAGCAGGGTGTAAAACCCAACAACTTCAGACAGACCCTTTATTATATTTTTGAATGGAAATTCGCGCAATCTTTCCTGACACTGCCGGCGATTGGTATTTTGTTTTTTACGGTCATGCCGATTATCTTCATGGTCATGCTGGCGTTTACGAACTATTCCGCTCCAAACAATCTGCCGCCGGCGAATCTGGTTGACTGGGTCGGTTTCAAAACCTTTACCAATCTCGTTGCATTGAAATCGTGGAGCCACACCTTTTTCGGCGTCCTGACTTGGACGATCATCTGGGCGGTGCTGGCAACAGTAACAACGTATTTTGGCGGTGTGCTCGTTGCACTGCTTATTCAACAAAAGGGAATTCGTTTCAAAGGCGTATGGCGTGTCATTCTGATCATTCCATATGCAATTCCACAGCTGATCTCACTGCTCGTGATGCGTAATATGTTTAACGGACAATTCGGACCGATCAACCAGTATTTAAGATATTTCGGTTTGGAAGGCCTGCCATGGCTGACCGATCCGGTCTGGGCCAAAGTGACCGTTATTATCGTTAATATGTGGGTAGGTATCCCGGTATCCATGCTTCTTGTCATGAGTGTCCTGACTACGATTCCGAAAGATCTCTATGAAGCGGCCGATGTAGATGGGGCAACGGGCTTCCAGAAATTCAAAATCATCACCCTACCGATGATTATGTTCTCGACGGCACCGGTTCTGATTACGCAGTTTGCCGGTAATATCAATAACTTTAACTTGATTTTCCTCCTGACGAACGGTAACCCGGTTGTGGGTGACTATCAATACGCGGGCGCGACGGACCTGCTGGTAACCTGGCTCTATAAACTGACGCTGGATCAGCAACGCTACAGCATGGCATCGGCAATCGGTATTATCATCTTCATGATTATTGCGACCTTCTCGATTTACAATTATCGCAGAACCAGATCCTTTAAAGAGGAGGATATGATCCAATAATGGGAATTAAAATGAGAAATGCGATTCGCCTGACGGCAAGTTACATTACGCTTGTCATCATCGCGATCGGTTGTATTTACCCGGCGCTCTGGATTGTTCTGGCCTCTTTCCGTCCCGGAAAGTCGTTGTACAGCAAATCCTTGATTCCAGAATCTTTTACGCTCAGTCATTATAAAGAATTGTTTACGTCCCAAAGCTTTCTGTTTGGCACGTGGTACATGAATACGTTGAAAATTGCGATATTCTCCATGATTATCGGGACCATTCTTGTCCTGCTTACAAGTTATGCGGTATCCCGGTTCCGGTTTAAAGGCCGGCAGAATGCGCTATCGGTCATTCTCGTGCTGGGGATGTTCCCGGGCTTCATGAGTATGATCGCCCTGTATATCCTGCTGAACTCACTGGATCTGCTGAATACGCATGCGGCGATGATTATCGTGTATGCGGCAGGGGCGCCGCTAGGCGGAACCCTGATCATGAAGGGCTTCCTGGATACGATACCGCGAAGCTTGGATGAAGCGGCCAAGATCGACGGAGCCACTAACTTCCAAATTTTCCGCAAAATCATTCTGCCGTTGTCGAAGCCAATGATCACGTATATGGGATTGACACTGTTCGTTGGTCCGTGGGTAGACTTTATCTTTGCCAGACTCGTGCTCCGGACAAAAGAAAACTGGACGCTCGCCGTCGGTCTATGGGATCTCGTCAACTCCACTCAGGACAGTAACTTTACGTTATTCGCGGCGGCATCGGTGCTGATCGCACTGCCGATCACCCTGCTGTTTGTCTTCCTGCAGCGTTTGCTGGTCGATGGCATGACGGCTGGTGCAAGCAAAGGGTAAGGAACGGATAGCTAATCGTATGGATTCATCATAAGACAGATAGATAGAGAGAACAGCGAAGAGACACAGCCGGTAACCGCTAGCTGTGTCTTTTTGCATTCAAACATGCGATGCAGGGGGGACATATACATATGAACATGATGAGACGTTTTCAATTCAAAGCGGTTGGGATGAAGTTGTTTGTTATCTTTTTTACCACGATCGTGCTGTTATCTTCGGCGTTGGGGTTATTATCGTATTTCATCTCCAAGGACACGGTGATGGATCAGGTGTCAGAAGCGACTTCGGGGCAGATGATGCAGGCGGCGGACAAGCTGGATTTTCTGCTGGCCCAATATGAAGCCGCTTCCCGTCAATGGGCGCTGGATACGGTGCTTCGCGAGGACCTCGTTACGGTGAGTACTGCGGGTATCGGCATTCGGGACAAAACGCAGGCCGAGAACCGAATCCGTGAGAAATTGAACGGGATGGCATCTTCGGATAAACGTCTGCAGGGCATGCGCCTGGTTGCGCCCAATCTTCAAGCTCAAAGCTCCTATAACTCAACGGGCTTATCGGGAATGTCATCTGCAGATGGCGTGAATTCGAAGATGGACCGGATTATTCAGGCCGATGGCGAACCGGTATGGTTCCCCACAGAGGTTCAAGGCTTTATGGAGAACGAGAAAACCGCCACCATGACGATGGGGAGATTGTTGAAAAACCTGAAAAATCCGGATGCGCAGTATATCCTGCTGATCGATATCAAGGATGAGGCGGTCGGAGAGGTGCTGGCTAATTTAAAAATAGGGAACAACGGCCGGATGCGAATTGTTGCCGAGGATAACCGGATCGTACACGACATGGACACGGCCCAACTGATGCAGCCGTCCACCATTACGGTTCCTCAAGATGCCGAAGAAGGAGGGATTTATTACACCGCCGATGAGCAGATGGTAGTGTATACCCCGCTGAAGACGGCTCCTTGGCATATGGTCGGCTTTGCTCCCGTTAGTGATTTTGTAAAAGCCACGGACAAACTGCTGGTTGTGACGCTCGTGGTCATTGTGGCCGCCGTTCTGGTCGCGATAACGCTGGGCTACTATATGATGCGTTCCATCGGCCGCCCGCTGAATCAGATGTGCCGTCTAATGGAAGAGGGAGAACAGGGAAATCTGAGGGTTCGGACCGAGTTCCAGCGTGCGGATGAAATTGGCCGTCTCGGCCACAGCTTCAACCGGATGATGGGGCAAATCGCGACTTTGGTCGATCAGACGAATGCCTCCGCGAAGGAAGTGCTGGCTACGGCGGAGGAATTGGCGGAAGCATCGAAGGGAACCTCGCTGACGGCTGGTGAAATTGCATCGGCCATGGAACAGATTGCACAGGGAAGCGCAAGCTTGGCGATGGAAGCCGAGCGGGAGAATCAACTGGCTGATAACATTGGCGTCCAGATGAGCAAGGTTTCGGATTCGAATCAAGTGATGGAGGCAGCGGCTGATCGGGTGCTTCGGGTGACGGGAGAGGGCGCACGGCATATGGACAATCTGGTGGAAAAATCAACACGGATTAATCAGGTAAACCGTGCCATCGTTCAGAATGCGGAGAAGCTGAAGGAGAACACAGCGTCCATTCACAAAATATTGGAGCTGATGTCGGAGATCACGCATCAAACCAACGTGCTGTCCATTAACGCGACGATTGAAGCGGCCCGTGCGGGGGCAGCAGGCAGCGGCTTCATGGTCGTAGCCAATGAAGTGCGGAGCTTGGCGGATCGTTCCAAGGAATCGATCCAGACCGTAGGCACGATGATCAAGGATATCCGCTCTGAAGTACAAGGCTCCGTGGATGCCTTGACGTCGGCCTCGCCGCTCTTTGACGAACAGCTGCACTCCGTACAGGAAGCCCAGGGCGTATTCGATCATGTTCGCCACGAGATGGATGCTCTTTTGGCCGAGATCCGCGAATCGACCCGTTCGGTCGAGGTGCTGATCGGTTCCCAGCTTACCCTGACCGACTCGATCTCGGAGGCGAGCTCGATCGTGCAAGAGACCAGCGCCGCCACGGAGGAGGTCGCTTCGATGTCATCCGAGCAGTTCAAGGTAAGCGAGAAACTGGTTGTCCTGTCTTCACGCTTGGAGGAATTGTCGGAGGGATTGCGTAAGTCTTTGGTGATGTTTAGGACGTAAATGGTTACTATTACTACACGAAGATGTGATGGCTTATGCAGCACTCCGCATGCGGATCATGCTTCCGATCCCTGTTACCCCCGGATTTCTATTGGAATGATATTTATGGTTGAAATCCGGGGATAAAGGGGACCACTATCGTTTCTCCAGCATGATTCCGCCTGCTCCGTTGAAGCTTGTGGGGAATGGATTCGTCCTCTTTCGCTACTGCGTGCTATGCACACAACCACTTACGCTAAGGTGTGGGGATGGAAAAGAGCCGATGAAGGGGAACATCTTCATCGGCTTTTTGTTGGTGGGAGTGCTGCTCGGGAGTGCTGGGATTGAGCGGAGACCGTTGAACTACCTCGTACGCTTGTTGAGTTACTACCTGCTGAGCACGCTCTCCCTTTGGGAATCGCTTCATGTAGCACGGGGAACGTTGGGGTACTTCGTGCGTAATGTGCTATTGCCTGCTGGAATTATGAACTGCATGAATAAAAACCAGCTCTGGGACAATTCCCGGAGCTGGTTTTGTTTAGGTGCCGCCCTTGGCAAAAGCTCATGGCCTGAACCATTGCTTCGCAGGCTGTGCCACTAGCCGGAGCGGCAAAGGAAGGGTACGTTTTTATGGGTTGTGGGCACTACTTTGCATAAATGGCGGCCGTGCCGCTCGCTTGAGGGTTAAGATGGTAGCATACGGCGTAATAACGGCGGCCTGCCAGCGCACATTCATTGTGGCCGCGTCGCCTGCCTGAGCAGTGAAGAAACAGGGCGTTTTTGTGCTTACGGCTGCCAGTTCACATTAATGGTGGCTGTGCCGCTCGTTGGAGCGGTGAAGGAATGGTTTGATCCGCCTTCCCACGTTACCGTTGAGCCTTGTTTTTTCAGGAATTTGAATTCAATGGTTTTACCGGCCGGTACGCTGACGTCATAGTACCAGGTTGGGTATTGGTAGATGACCTGGTTGTACAATGGCCCGACAGCTTTGGCAGGGTCCCAATTGCCGAGCTCGCTTACGCTGCCTGCCAGGTACACGTTTTGTCCAAGTGCGGTGGTGGCATTATTCACGACGAACCGGACACTGACTTGATCCCCGGTCAGCACTTCGAAGTTGTCGTGAACATTGCTTGAAGTGCCAGCGCTATTGGCGACTTTGATGTTATATACGCCTCCGGCAACCGCAGGGATTTTCACTTTGATCTGCGTGTCCTCCCATGCTGTAACGTTAGCACCCGTTACGGCCGTTGAGCCGAAGTATACCGTGCCTTTGGTTGCGCCGAAGCCGCGGCCGTCAATGGTGATGGTTGTGCCCGGTTTGGCCATCATCGGGCCTACGTGCCCGATCGTTGGCGAAGTCACGGCCGTGGTATATTGCCATACGGCCGTACCGCCGGCAGCCAGCGTAAAGTTGGAAGCTGCTCCGCCTGTGCCAACGGTCAAGCTGTTGCCGTTTAGAAGTCCGCCCAGCACGTCGGTATAGCTGCCGGCAGGCAATGAAGTCGCCAATCCCGTAATGGAAACCGGTGTGTTCACGTTGCGGTTGACAGCGATAAGCGCCACGTTGCTGCCGAATTTGCGTTCATAGATCAGCACATCATTGTTGATCCAGCGCTCCTGCGTTGTTCCATAGGCGATGGCCGGATTGGATTTGCGCAATGGCGCCAGCTTTTTAATTACTTGGTAAGCGGTAGTCGTCGTAGAGAACGAAGGAATCCGTGCCCTGTTGTTAGGATCGTTCCCGCCGGACATGTATTGTTCGGTTCCATAATAGATGGCTGGCACCCCGCGTGAGGTGAGCGTGAAGGCCAAGGCCTGTTCCAGCTTCCGGTGGTTGGCGCTGTTATCGTGGAAACGTTCCATGTCATGGTTATCAATGAATGTGACCTGATCCTCCACTTGGGCATAGTCGGTTGCCGAGCCCTCCAGCATGGACTTCAGACCATACATATTGTCGGTGTTATCCCTGAATACCTGGCGTACCTTCTGCGCGAAACGGAAGTCCAGCAGGCTCATGCCGGATTCGTTGGCGAACTTATGGTTTTCGGCACTCACTTCGTTCACGCCGAGGAACCATTCGCCGAAGGTGAAGACCGGCTTATAGTTGTTAACTGCAGCCATGAAACTCTTCTGCCAGCCAAACGGCATATGTTTCACCGCGTCCATTCGAATGCCGTCAATGCCCAGATCAAGCCACATTTTGATGGCATCTTTCAGGTAGGTATCCACGGTGCTGTTGTTGTGGTTCAGGTCAGCAAGGTCATACAGGTTTTTGTAAATCCCGTTCTCTGTCGTTGAGAAATCGGTGCCCCCGTTATGATGGAACAAATTCTGCGTATCGTTTGTGTATCCGCCGAGCAGGGTGCCGTTGTTGTACAGCTTCCCGTTCTCCGCGAACGACGGCTGGTCCGAGGAAGCGGGAGAGGTGTGGTTCGGTGCGAAGTCGATGATGACTTTAATGTTCTTGGCATGAGCGGCAGCGATGAGATTCTGGAAATCGGCGATCGTGCCATAAGCCGGGTTCGTTTTCTTAAAGTCTCTGGCCCAATAGCCGTGATAAGCGGTGTTGTTTACGCCGGAATAGTTGATGACGCTGTAGATGTTCTCGACAGGCTGGGAAATCCAGATGGCGGTAACGCCCATGCCGGTCAGGTAGCCGTCGTTGATTTTGTTTGTGATCCCTTGCCAGTCGCCGCCGCAGTATAATCTCAGATTGGTACAGGTACCGTCAAAGGCAGGTCCGGTCGGGTTGTTAGCCGCATTGCCGTCGGAGAAGCGGTCCGTAAAGATTTGATAAATGACATCCGTGCTGAAATTTTGCTTGTTGGATACCGAAGTATCCGGGGCTGCATGGGCTGGGCCAAGCAAGCTCAGGGCCAGGGACAAGCTAAGGGCAAGAGCAGTTGTCAGTTTGTAAAACTTTTTCATCGTAATTCCTCCTATGTAGTTGATATAGAGAAGGTTGGTTTTACTAGCTTATCGGCTGCTTGAGCATCACCTCCCATACAAAATCGGGCAACAAAAAACCCCGGAATCTCCTGTAGAGAAACCGGGGTTGTTCCATACCGGGTGTGCGGTTACGGAATGCATGGCCCTTAAATTATGCGAGTGTTTGATTTCAACAATATTGTAAATGAAAGCGCATTCAGGTGTCAATATGAAATATCCAAATAAAAGGAAAATGTATGTAGGATATTGTGAAATTAAATTTTATAATTATTAAATATTATTGAAACAAAATTTTACAGGCCATATAATAGGTTTAGGAAACGTTTACATGTTGAAGATGACGTTGATGCAATGGCATGTTCGTTATTCAGTTGATCCGGCTTAAGGCCTTGAAGCAAAGGAGGAAAGAACAATGGAGCGTCATGCGGAGGCTGGTGCAGAGCAGCTTGGATTGGGAATCAAGGGAGTGAAATCGGCTTGTGCCGCCATTGAACGCGAGATTGCCGCAGGTACGACACCGGGAGGCGTACTGGGTGTTATGCATGAAGGCAAGCAGTGGTTCTATAGTGCCGGTTATGCCAACCCCAAGCCGAAGCAGGGTCAACCTGTACCGGCCAGCAAGGATACGTTATACGATTGTGCGTCCTTAACGAAGGTGGTCGTTACGCTCCCGTTGATTCTGCGATTGATTGATGAGGGGATCTTGACCTTAAGCACAAAAGTGAGTGGCATTCTGCCTTCATTCGGAACGGCAGGAAAAGAAGAGCTTACGGTGGGACAGCTGCTGACACATACTTCAGGGCTCCAGGCGGATATGAACCTGCATTCCCATGGCTGGGACAGGGAGCAGATGTGGGACGCCGTTCTTTCAGCGCCGCTTGCGGCGAAGCAGAATACCGAAGTGATTTACAGCGACTTGGGATATCTGACGCTTGGACGCATCATTGAACGGTCGCTGGAGCTGCCTTTGGACCAAGCGTTTAAGCGATGGGTGTCGGATCCGCTGGGCATGCGTCATGCAACTCTGACTCCTTCGCCGGAAGAGGCCAGCAGCTATGCAGCAACGGAGTATGAGAATACCATCCAGGATCATTTATGCGGGATCGTGCACGATGAGAAGGCACGGGCCTTGGGTGGTGTATGCGGCCATGCCGGATTGTTTACCACCGCAGGGGACCTGCTACAATACGCCCGAATGTGGCTGGAACAAGGGGCGATCCCGGCAACGGCGAGTCCAGAGGCGGTGGGCGGCGAATCCCGCATCTTATCTCGGGCTGCGGCCGTTACGGCCACTCGTACCCATACGGGACGTATTGATGGCACTAACCGTGGTCTGGGGTGGGTACTGAAAGGGGATAAGATGGATGCTTCCGGTGATATGATGGGTTCGGGCTGCTACGGACATACCGGATTTACCGGAACTAGCCTGTGGATCGATCCTGAGTTGGATCTTGCGGTCGTTCTGCTGACAAACCGCGTGTACGGGGGGCGGAGCAGCAGCGTCGCTCAGCTGCGGGCCCAGGTTCATAACGCTTTGACAGGAGCGGTGGCATGGTAAGACGGGGATGCGGCATAGGGTCGACAGCCATCCAATCATGCCCCGGACCACACACCGTGTGCAGGGAACGGTTCGCATGATGTACAAAATAGGTGTTTTCGATTCGGAAGCGACAGCAATCTGAAGGTAATGTGATGCCGGATAGACTTAAGGAATGACCAATTGAGCTGGTACATTTATGGGAGCTTGTAAATAGATGTACCGCCCAGTACATGAAATATTTTGGTTAATTAAGATGAACCGGTCGCACGCCGTTCGCAGCAATCGCAACCAATCCAATGACTTACGACTATAAGGAGGGAATACGTAATGACGAGTGTAACCTACAGACCTTACCGGCCTGGGGACGAGGACGGTATCACTGCTCTGTGGAACGCCTGCCTGCCGGGAGATACCATCACCCGGCTCCGCTTTCGGAATTTGGTGCTGCTCGATCCGAACTTTGATCCGCAGGGACTGCGGATTGCAGAGCAGGATGGCCGCATGGTGGGCGTCCTGTATGCGGTGCGCCGGAGGCTGCCAATGATCGGAACCGAGCTGGAGCCGGATAACGGCTGGATCACCTTCTTCTATACCGATCCATCGGTTCGAAGACAGGGTGTAGCATCGCGGCTGCTGCAGGAAGGCGAAGACTATCTTCGCGGTCATGGGCGCAGCAAAGTCTTTTTCTCCTCGTATGCCCCGAATTATATCGTCCCGGGTATCGATGGCGAGCGTTATCCGGAGGCTTTGGGGTGGCTTGCGGCCAGCGGCTTTACCCGCAACTACACGGCGGTTGCGATGGATCGCTCCTTGGTCGATTTTCATATGCCGCCGGAAGTTGTGGAGCTAAAGTGGCAGCGCGAGCAAGAAGGCTTTACCTTCAAGCTGGCTCACGACAGCGATCTGGTGGAGCTGATCGAGTTTGCGACGGACGTGTTTAACCCGGATTGGGGCCGGGCGATTCGTGAGGGACTGCTGCAGCGATTAAGAACGGATCAGATCCTGATCGCGCGCGATCAAGGAAAGCTGATGGGATTTTGCCTGTATAACGGATATGAAGGCGTGGCTGAACGCTTTGGTCCGTTTGGCGTGGACCCGTCGATGCAAGGGAAGGGCCTGGGGAAAATTCTGTTATATGATTGCCTTGCCCTCATGCGGGCGCAGGGGCTGCATGGAGCCTGGTTCCTATGGACGGGCGAACAAAGCCCGGCAGGGCATTTGTACCGCAAAGCCGGATTTCAGGTGACGCGCCGGTTCGATATTATGAGCAAGCCGCTTCAATAGATTCGACTACTTTTCATACAAAGGGGAGATCCGATGTGACGGAAGCTAAGCAGCATCATATTTTGGCGATTGGCGGACATGCGGGCGATATGGATCTAACGGCAGGAGCCGTAATCGCTAAATACACGCAGGCTGGCCACAAAGCAACGTTTCTTCATTTAACGCCAGGGGAGAAGGGACACCCTCGACTGACGCCGGAGGAATACGCGAAGCAGAAGATTGATGAAGCTCACCAATTTGCCGATATCGTTGGCGCGGATGTCCGATTCCTTGCTTACAAGGATGCCGAGCTACCGCTGGACGAGGAAGTGAAATATCAGGTGGCGGACGTCATACGGGAAGTGAAGCCGGATATCATCATTACGCATTGGAAGGAGAGCATCCATAAGGATCACTCCAATACCCATTATATCGTGGAAGACGCCCGCTTCTATGCGGGGCTGAAGACGATTGAACGGGAGCTTCCGGCCCACTATGCCCAGCATTTATACTATGCTGACAATTGGGAGGACCCGTATGATTTTCATCCCGAGGTATTCATCGATATTCCGGACGAAGCCTATGAAACGTGGGTGAGAGCCATGAACGTTTACGCTTATGCGCGCGGGGAAACCTATGGCTTCCCGTTCATCGAATATTACAAAGCGCTCACGATCGTGCGGGGAGCTCCGGTGAACTTCAAGCGGGCTCAAGCCTTTGCCGTTCCGAGAGGCGCGTTAACTAAACGATTACAGTTTTTCTAAATATATGGTTTTACATCCAGGTAACTGGAATAATACCTAATGAAATCACAAAAAAATTGTGAGAAATGCCAAAACATCCACTGACATTATACCTATCTTTTGATATAATGAGTGATGTTACGGGGGAACACGTACGGAATCATATAGAGAATACAAACAGGAGAGGAAGTCTTCCATATGGAGGCTTCCTCTCTTTTCATTTCGTCCAATGGTTGTGGAAAATGGCGATATAGCGTTTCCGATTGCAGTTCTGATCGGGTTGCGGAAGGGTGGCTGGCTGTTGCATTTTTTAAAATCCATGGTATTATGTATTTAAAGAATCTTAAATTAAAGATATTAAGGCGAATTTTAGGGTAGCCTAAGATGTGATTGTAGCCTAGTTTATGATGTGATTTTCAGGGTAGCCTTTGGTCCTATTGGGCTATTCCGGGGCATTGTAACATTTATGGTTGTCAAACGGAATTGGAATCTAACTGTATAACCAATCGGAAGGAGACTATAAACACATGGAACATACGCATATTTACCGCCAGGGAACTTCCCCGGAGGCACCAACCTTACTATTGCTGCACGGTACTGGGGGGAACGAGGAGGATTTGCTGCCACTGGCCGAGATGGTCTCGCCAACGTCGAATGTGCTTGGCGTCCGCGGGAATGTGCTGGAGAATGGCATGCCGAGATTTTTCCGTCGTCTGGCCGAAGGCGTGTTTGATATAGAGGATCTCGTGAAGCGCACGAACGATCTGAATGAATTCCTGAACTGGGCAGCTGCCGAGTACGGTTTTGACCGCAGCCGCGTCGTGGCAGTCGGGTATTCGAACGGCGCCAATATTGCCGCCAGCCTGCTGTTCCACGAAGGAGATGCGCTGCAAGGGGCTATTCTTCACCATCCAATGGTTCCGCTGCGGGATAAGACCTTGCCGGACTTGACCGGCGTTCCGGTCTTCATCGCGGCCGGCCGGCGCGATCCGATGTGCACTCCGCAGGAGAGCGAGGATCTGAACGAACTATTGAGCGGAGCAGGCGCGGACGTGAAGCTGCATTGGGAGAACGGGGGTCATCAACTCAGCCGCGCAGAGGTTGGGATGGCTGCGGCTTGGTTTAAGGAGAAGTTCCAATAATACCGGGCATGCCAAGATTCATGATGCGTTCTCTGTATAATAAAGTAAAAATGAAAGCGAATATGATCAAAATACCGTCAAAACGTTGGCGGTATTTTTTTTATACTTAACCCATCGAATAAGAATCGAGGGGGTCTAACATGGCACAGACAATGGAGACGAAGCCTGGCGCCCAGCCGACGCGGGGGTACAAGTCCCGGGGATCCTTGCAGCGGGGAGAGAACATGTGGGGGATCGCATTCGTTAGCCCGATGCTGATCGGCGTTATCATTTTGGTGCTGTTTCCGATATTGGCAACGCTTGTGCTGGGGTTTGCCGATTCATGATTCCGGGCCAGGCCATCCTGATCCCGCGCGGTTTGTCAGAGCTAATATAGATCATACAGATAGACAGGCGAAAGCCGGGGGTCATTAACCCCCGGCTTTCATTAGTAAATATCATGGCCTTCCGCCCGCGCAAATCATCGCAAGGACTTATTTTGTCAAATAGGAACTGGTCAGAGGAACAAACAAGGAAGTGCCCGGACCCTCATCAACGATCTCTACAAAAATAAAATCGGCAGCGGATACATCGACGTCTACCCCGACCAGGCCATCTTCAGCAGCCTGGGATACTTTTTTGAGCGTTGTGTTGTTGTGGTCCATAATTACGATTTCTTGCGCACCGCCAACCACGGCCAGCTCAAGATGCAGTTTGGCATATTTTTTACCCGTCATGATCTGGAAGCTGTTGCCTTGTTTGGCCGAATCGGTATGTAAATAAACGTCTTTATAATCCTTGCCTTTATAGACCGTATCGCTGGAATCTTTGGTGTGCCAGGCCGATGTCCCCAATACGGAGGCTCCTAGCGAGCTTAATGATAACGGACTGGAGGTTTCGGATGGGGCTCCCTGATTGCCGCCAATCAGTACTGAAGAAGTTGTGCTGTCATAACGAATGTCGATGTTCATCAGGTCTCCTACAGCTCGCACAGGCAAGTACGTCGTGCCGTTGTAGGTGATCGGCAGCACGGTTTTGCCGTTTGCGTCTTTCGGCGTTACCACCGTACCGTTTAACTTCAGGGAAATCTTGCTGTTCAAATAGGCTTTGATTGGTTAAAATTTAGGTTAATTTTCATGCTTTATAGTAGTAAAGTGTCAGAAGGAAGTCAACCCTTTTTAAAGGGAAGGTCCGATCCTTCATAGCCATATCCGGGTTTCGGCGGAGCATCCGGGCTATGCTTGTTGCGTAAATGACTCTTTTGCGAAAGCTTGCCAGAAAAGGGCGGGATATTTTCATGAAAAGTGATACAATGATAGAAATACGTAAATAAGGGTAGCGGAAGGATCAACGTTTACCTGGCAGCGAAGTGGGAGTGTGATCGAGAGAATGGAAGAGACGTATACGGCAAAACGGGCAGTCAGCATGGAGGACATCGTGCGCGCACACCACGTGCTTCGTGAAGTGATCGTACGCACGCCGCTGCAGCGGGACGCTGTGCTATCGGCTAAGTATGACTGCGAAGTGTATCTGAAGCGTGAGGACCTGCAGGTAGTTCGCTCCTTCAAGATCCGCGGCGCTTACAATATGATTCGCAGCTTGTCGGATGAAGAACGCAGCAACGGCATTGTGTGCGCGAGCGCGGGTAACCATGCGCAAGGGGTGGCTTTCTCCTGTAATGCTCTGAATATTAAAGGCAAGATTTATATGCCGAGTACGACCCCGAATCAGAAGGTGAAGCAGGTGAAGCGTTTTGGCGGGGGCAGTGTCGAGGTGATACTGACAGGCGATACTTTCGACGATGCCTATGCTGAAGCGATCAAGGCCTGCGATGAGTATGGCATGACTTTTATTCACCCGTTCGATGAAGCGAAGATTATCGCGGGCAATGGCACCATCGGGATGGAAGTTATGGAGGAGCTGGACACACCGGATTATATGTTTGTTACTATTGGCGGTGGGGGTCTTGCCGCAGGCGTGGCAACGTATGTCAAAACCGTCAGCCCAACGACGCAAGTCATTGGCGTTGAACCGCTCGGGGCTGCATCCATGATCGAATCCAAAAAGCAGGGTGAGGTCGTCACCATGCACGAGATCGACAAATTCGTGGATGGCGCCGCCGTGAAGCGTGTCGGGCAGCTGACCTACGATATATGCTGTGAGCTGGTCGATGACATCGTGACCGTTCCGGAAGGAAAAGCCTGCACCACCATCCTTGAGTTATATAACGAAAATGCGATCGTTGTCGAGCCTGCCGGGTCGCTGGCCGTGGCTGCGCTGGATATGAACCGGGACCGGATTCGTGGAAAAACGGTGGTATGCATCATCAGCGGCGGCAATAACGATATCGACCGGATGCAGGAAATCAAGGAGCGTTCCTTAATATATGAAGGGCTGAAGCATTACTTCATGATTAACTTCCCGCAGCGTGCGGGAGCACTCCGCGAGTTTCTGGAAGAAGTGCTAGGTCCCAACGACGATATCGCACGCTTTGAATACACGAAGAAGCATAACAAGGAAGACGGGCCTGCCCTGGTGGGCATCGAGCTGTTAAGGCCCGAGGATTACGGTCCGCTGGTAGAGCGGATGCAGCGCAAGGGTCTGGATTATACGGAGCTGAACAAGAACATGAACCTCTTCAATCTGCTGATTTAAGAGGTACAGGCCACGATAAATAGGCACGAACCACAATCAAAGCCGGATTCTCCAACAAACGGGAATCCGGCTTTTTTATACATATTAATTAGGTTGGTGATCCTGCTGAACATAGGGAAATGGTTTGTGGTTCGTTTGTCTAGTCGAGCGGAACCGCCTTCGCACGATATTGCTCAACTTCCTGGGTCAGCTTGTCCTTGTTGCTCTCAAGCACTTCAGACCAGGACTTCAGCTTTTTCAGAAGAGCGCTTTTGGTGACGGTGTCGCTGTCCTTAAGGACATTATCGAAGGATTGCCGAACTTCCGGATCGAGCAGATTGTCCTCGTACTTGAATAGCGGCGTATTGTTATAGCCGTAGAATAAGCTTAGCTCGGTAAAACGAAGCTTCAGCTTCACATCAGCGGCCCGGTTTGATTTTGGATATGCCGTGATAAAAGCCTCTTGCGCAATTCCCCGTTCAATGACCTCGGACCAAGGGATGACCAAGGCCGCATCACTGACCGCAGGCTTCTCGGACTCCACGATCATGATGTCGATATAGGCTTGAAGATCCTTATTGATGTAAGGCTTGTATGGTTTCAGTGTCGTATAGTCAACAATCGGGAAGATGACACCTTCGGTCGTATACAGTCTGTAGCCGCTGTCTCGCAGGTTGATGAGCACCTTGCGCAGCGTGTCGTCCTTGGCTTTGTTAATGGTGGTGTTAATCGGCTCCCCGTATTTGTACAGGTTCATCAGCTTATCCTGAATGCCGATTTCATACACCTTGTCGGTTTTTGCCGGGAGTGCATCATACATCGCGTTCTCCAGTTTGAGCACCAGCATGGTAGCCTGATACGTGGTTACGCTGCGGATATGCTTGGTGATGTAAGACTTGGCATAAGCCACATCGGATTCCTTCAGCAGTTTACTGGCTTTGTTGTACACCGCATTGCCGAAGGCGGTAGCTATGCTTGAGACGGCGGTCAAACTAGCTTGGGATACGGATGCAGTTGCTGCGTTAGCGATGACGCCGGTCTGGATCGATAGAATAAGTGCAAGGATGGCAGCAATCGCGGATTTTTTGGATTTTGACATATATATTCCTCCCTTACCACACATTACCCCTATCCTATCATCTTCTATAGAACATTAGTTTACATTGATCGAAAAAATATTAAAGATTTTGTTAAACTCCGGCCGCGAATCCATGACGAGTTTGTATTATTTGCTCGAAAAAAGAAGTTTCGTCCCGGCGATTCCGACCAGGAATATGACGAGGCTGATCCATGGCGCTATCGTCAGGACCGGCAGCAGCCGCCCCAGCCATACGCCGGCAACCAGAATCAATACCGTGATGGCGACATAAATCCCCATATTGCGGACATTAATCTTGCGCTTGTCCTCTTCCGGCTTGAAGGTATCGCTCTTCATCCATCTTAACAATACGTGGATAAGCACATAGGAACCGCCTGCAATCAGAATCAGGGTGGAAATACGTACCTGCGTCATGCGCTCAACCGGTCCCCCGGCCCACATCGTAATGAAACCCACCAGCGCTTGAACGAAGAAAAACCAGGTTAAGGCAATCCAGGGGATCATGAAATGGTATTGGAGACTGCTCAGGCCTTTTATTTTTGGCAGCTGCTCCACAAGCTCCTTGCAGTAGGATTCGGGATCGCTTCCGAACACATCCTCGGCGCTCCTGCCCTTGGCCTGGGCATCCAGCAGGTGCTGGGCGATTTCAAGCAGCAGTTCCTCGCCTTTTTGCTCCTGCACGAAGCTGCTGCGGATATAGACCACCATGTCTTGGTAATAGCTGAGGTTGTCAGGCGTCATGGCATCTTGGAGTCGGTTGTTCTCTTTGATCATCTGTTTGGTATTCATCTTCATTGTCCTCCACGGGTTAGAATATGGTCCACACTATCTTTAAGCGTTCCCCAATGTTCCTTGAATTGTTGAAGAACGTGCAGGCCTTTAGCGGTTAGATTGTAATATTTGCGGGGCGGTCCCCCGGCACCGGGCGCAGGCCGCAGTGTCCCTTCAATAAGCTGGTCTTTCTGCATGCGAAGCAGCAGGGGATAAATGCTGCCTTCGCTTACAAACGTGAGTCCGCTGTCTTCCAGCAGCGTGCTAATCTCATAACCATATACCTCCCGATGTTCCATAAGCGAGAGTATGCAGCCTTCGAGAATGCCTTTTAGCATTTGACTTTGGGTGGTCATGAATGGGGTTATCCTCCTTCAAGTATATTGCTATGCAAGGTAGCGGGGCGCATTAAGGCTACGAATTGGAATGACAAATGCCATCTTGTTCAGTAAAAGCAGACCCTCTGTCGACTACCTTGTTATGCAATATATCATACCAGCGACATACTTGCAATGCAAGGTAGTTTGAAAAATCCATGTCGTATTCGTGAACGAGGTATAATTCCACCGTTCCTATTTCACAATAATAAGCATTCTGAATCTATAGACCACACCCTAATCATTTTAGGGATAAGAAGGAGGAATTCTCAGGTGAGTGCTAACTTTTTTGACGATGAATTACATGGGGGAGACGCTGTGCCGGCCAATGGGCAAGAGGTTGTCGCAGGCAGCAGTACAGAGGATGGGATATTTGGCCAGCCTGAAGGGGGATACACCTCCGGGGATAATGAAACAGATCTGTCCGCATCAAGCTTGTGGGAGAACGACCCCATTGGGAAGACCTGGATGAATGATTGGAGCGGACGAGAAGAGACTCATGCGATGTTTCGCCAGAGCTATGAGTAAGGCTGAAGGTGCGGTGTGAAAGCTGATGAAGATTGAAGTGACAAGATAAGACGCATGCTGGGGTTTGTAAAGCCGTGAGTGGGGGTTGAATGGTTCGGAGAACTGGGCGGAACTATAGTTTAGGAAAACGATGTCACGTCTGTCTATAGCATAAGTAGTGGTTGAATGGACCGTTTCATAACCGGTGGAGCTGTAGTAGAAGGCTGCGCCACGAATATAGCCGATTTCCACATGCATCGGACGATCATATCTTGCACTGTAGTTTGCCGTCTGCCATTTGCGTTGACAATCCATAATCACGATGCTAAGATAAGTTTATCTAATTCATATTAAACTTATCGGAATTGTTAATATTATGATTAAGGCGTGTTATCGCAAGGAGGAATCGGCATGGAGCGGCAAATTACAATCCGGCATAATCAAGAAGAACTTACGGCAACCATCCACTATCCGTTGAAGGAAGCGGCCCAAGGCGGCAGGTGCAATCGGGTACCATTGGTCATCATCTGCCACGGCTTTGTTGGAAGCCGGATCGGCGTGGACCGGCTGTTTGTCAAAACGGCGCGTGAGTTTGCCGAAGACGGGTATATGGTGATCCGGTTCGATTATATCGGATGCGGGGAGAGCTCGGGCAATTATGGAAGCGAGGGGCTCGACTCGATGATTGCCCAGACGCGTTCCGTTCTCGATTATGGACTCAGCTGTGCCGATGTCGATCCGACGCGCATCACACTCATCGGACATAGCTTGGGTGGCGCTGTCGCCCTGCAGACCGCCGTTCGTGACCGGCGGGTAAAGAATCTGATTCTGTGGTCTGCGGTAGGTTATCCGTTCAACGATATCGTCAAAATCACCGGTCGCGATGTATACGATACCTCTGTTAAGTCGGGATCCGCTGATTATTTGGGATACTCGTTTACCCCGGTCTTTTTCGATTCGTTGGCACAGGGTCAGCCTTTCCAGGAAGCGATCAAGTTTACAGGCAATGTGCTGGTGGTACATGGTACCTCGGATGAAGCCATTCCGGTGGATTACGCATTTTTATATCAAAAAGTGTTCTGGATGCGCCAGGAAGGCCGCTGCGATAAGGAGATTATCTTCCAGGCTGATCACACGTATTCCGCCGGGCCTCAGCGCGAGCTGCTCCTTCAGCGGACACGGGATTGGTTGAACGAGCAGGAGAACACTCAGCAGGAGTGGCAGCACTGGATGATTTAAGGGAGTTATTTGGCATATTGGGCGATTTAACGGTACAATAGAGTTGTCCCTTGATTTTGAAGCTGGAGGTGGCATCGATGACGTTACCTGCTTTATTTATTGCCCATGGTTCGCCGATGATGGCCTTGGAGGACAACGAGTACACCCGCTTCCTTGAGCAGTTGGGGCGGGAGCTGCCTGTACCTAGAGGCATAGCGGTATTTTCTGCCCATTGGGACGATCCGGATCAGCGGCTGACCGAAGATGCCGTGCATGGCACGATGCATGATTTTTACGGATTTCCGGATGAAATGTACCAGATCACGTATCCTGCCCCAGGCAGCGCGGAGCTGGCTGCTCAGATTCGTCAGCGTTTTGAGGCAAGCAATCTGCATGCCAAAGCCGTGACTGGCCGCGGACTGGACCATGGGGTATGGGTCATTCTGCGCAAAATGTACCCCGATGCGAATATTCCCGTGGTGGCCTTGTCCGTGGACTCCAAGCGCTCGCCAAACGAACAATATTCCATCGGCACGATGCTGTCCGATTTGCGTGAGGAAGGCATCCTGATTATCGGGAGCGGCGGTTTGGTGCACAATCTGCGGATGGTGCATGAGAGCGATGAGCCTGATGAATGGGCGACTGCATTCGATGAATGGATCGCGAAGCAGCTGATGGAATGGAATCTGAATAATCTGTTTGCGTTTGACAAAAAAGCGCCTCATGCCAGCGATGCTGTCCCTTCTTATGGACGGGAGCATTTTGTCCCTTTATTCTATGCAATGGGTGCTGCCGACACCGGCCGCAAGGCAAAACGATTGTTTCAATCTTACCAATATGGCAGTTTGAGTCTGAACTGCTGGTCATTCGAATAATGAGATGCCGGGCTTGGATCACAAGCTCGGCTTTTGTTGTGTTAGAGGGGGATTGTGTGTGGGATTTTCCGTTGGCAGCAAGTCGGGGCAGATGTCTGTTGGAATAAGCAGGAAATAGTGGGGGCCGTTATTGGGTAACCCGTGCACTTGGTCAGTCCGTCGGCGGCCCGGCAGTATCGGACATCAGATCCGCTATTTTTCGCTATTGGCTCGCTTTTACGGGTTTATCGGACACACGATCCGTTATGTTGCCGATAATCGGCAAAATGATGGCCTCATTCGGGGAATAACGGATCTCTGGTCCGTTCGTGTTAAGGAAATGGTGCTTTTGGTCAAAATAAGGTCCGCTGAGTCCGCTAAAATTGTAAGTCGTTAAGCAGTGTGCCGTAATGTACGTCGCTCGAACGTAAGCACAATGCTCTTTGGACATCAGATCCGCTATTTTTCGCTATTGGCTCGCTTTTACGGGTTTATCGGACACACGATCCGTTATGTTGCCGATAATCGGCAAAATGATGGCCTCATTCGGTGAATAACGGATCTCTGGTCCGTTAGTGTTAAAGAAATGGTGCTTTTGGTCAAAATAAGGTCCGTTGAGTCCGCTAAAATTGTAAGTCGTTAACAGTTTCGCATGTACTCTTAAGCAATGTTGTATAAACTCGTTAAGCAGTGTCGCATGTACTCGTTAAGCAGTGTTGTATAAACTCGCTAAGCAGAGTCGCAATGTACTCGTTAAGCATGTTGTATGTAACAACGCTCGAACGTTGCCATAACAAAAAACAACCCGGCTTGATTGCTCAAGCCAGGCGGTCTAATCAATAGGGTAGAATTTTTTAACTACTGTTACTTACCACGTCATGCCGTTTGTTTTTTGAATGGTGTGTGCGTGGTTCCGTCGCCTTTGGTTGTTTTGTGGGTCATTTTATTCCACAGGCCACGGAGGTAAGGGAGTACCCAACGGTCGAGACCGATTTTACCGGCGTTGGCAGCAGCGACGATGATCAGCACTTCAAGCAGTAACATTTGGGCGTTGGTACTCACGGTGCCCGAGAAGAGG
>NZ_JAGGRD010000028.1:0-103885 GCF_018613005.1 Paenibacillus sp. ISL-20 | reverse complement strand
CCCCGCCGCTGCGCAGGCGGCGGCACCGCAGCGGCGCCAGCGGCTGGATGCCGCGGCAGCTGAGCTGCGCGCAGCGGCGGCGCTGCTGGCGCCGCATCCCGCGCTTGTCTCGGCCGCGCGGGATCTGACCGCCCGCGCGGATGCGCTTGCGGGCGGCTCGTTCACGTTGGCGCTGTTCGGCGCGTTCAGCGCCGGGAAGTCCTCCTTCGCCAATGCACTGCTTGGCGAGTCGGTCCTGCCGGTGTCACCGCACCCGACAACGGCGGCGGTGAACCGGATATTGGCACCGGCCGAAGGGAAATCCCATGGTACCGCAGCCGTGCGCATGAAGAGCCGCGATATGTGGTGGGACGATCTGAAGTACTCCTTCAGCGTGCTGGGTCTGCAGGAACCGAATCCGGGGAATTGGCGAAGCGCGGCTGAAGAATTGAATCCGGCCGGTATTCACCCGGCAGGCTTGCCGCATTACGGGTTTCTGAGGGCTGCCGCCGCCGGCTTTGATGTGATGGAGTCTAAACTGGGTACGACAGAAACAGTAGAATTGGCGGAATATCGAGGCTATGTGGCGGACGAAACCAAATCCTGTTTTGTCGACGGGATTGATCTGTATTACAGCTGTCCGATGACAGAGCAAGGGATCGTGCTGGTGGATACGCCTGGAGCCGATTCCCTGCATGCCCGGCATACCGGCGTAACGTTTAATTATATTAAGAATGCGGATGCGATCGTATACGTAACGTATTACAACCATGCCTTCTCCAAAGCAGATCGGCAATTCCTGTCCCAGCTGGGCAGGGTTAAAGACAGTTTTGCGCTAGATAAAATGTTTTTTATCGTCAATGCCGCCGACCTTGCACAATCCGAAGAGGAGCTGGATGAGGTGGTGAAGCATGTTCGTACCAACCTGACATCCAGCGGGGTAGGCAGCCCGCATATCTTCCCTGTTTCCAGTCTGGCAGCGCTGGATAGTAAGCTCTATGGGGATGAAGCAAAATTGAAGGAATCGGGGTTCCCTGTATTCGAAGGAGCGCTTAGTCGATTTGCGGTTGAAGAGCTGCCTAGGCTTTCAGAGCGCGCGGGTTATGATGAACTGGCTTCGGTGAGGGATCGGATCAGGGCATGGGCCGATATGGCAGCCCAGGATGAGACCACGCGTGAGCGTAAAATCATAGAGATGGAAGAGGTTTATCAACAAGCCTTATCCCGCCTTGCGGCTTTAACGGAGATTAACATGTCCCGCGATATCGCGCAGGAAAGCAGCGAACTGTTATTTCATGTACGGCAGCGGCTGGATTATGCCATGAACCGTTTCTTTCAGGAGTCGTTTAATCCTTCCGTGCTCCGGGAGGATGCAGGTCACCTGAAATCGGCCTTTGCGGCTTGCGGACGTGATTTGATGCGGACGATATCCTTGGAGCTGGATCAGGAGCTATGGGCAACAACGCTTCGATTAGAGATGGCCGGTCGCAAATTAACCGAAGAAGCAGCGCTTAAAGCAGCAGCGGATATCAACGGTATGGGCGAGGGCTTGTCTCTTGCTATCCGGCGGGATAAGGACTGGTCACCGCCGGAACTGGAAGAAACGGAATTGCAAATACAGGGGGATTGGTTGTCCTTCTGGTCGACCTTTAAGAACCCGAAACATTTCTTTGAGGGCAGCGGAAGCTCCAAGCTTCGTGAATCGGCAGAGCCGAAGGTGAAGGAAGCTGTGGCGAGTGTGGTGATCATTCGGGAAGAGCAACTGACGGACCACTATGTTCGGATGAGTGAGCGTTCATTGCAGCATCATGGATCTGTGTTGGAGGAACAGCTGAAGGAATCCATGGCTGCCATCCTCGGTTCGCTGGAGGACGGTCAATCTCCGTTGATGTGGAGTAAGCTGGCAGATGAGCTGGAGGTTATGATTCAGGCAGCTCGGTAATGGCGGATTTTATGCCGTCAAGAGCATGTATGCACAACGAGTTAGGAGCTCCTAGATGCATAGCGATTTTATGCAGGTGAACTCCAATCATATACTCATCAATCCCAAGGCGTTCCCTATGCCATCATGGCGGGGGCGCCTTTTTTCCTATGCTTATCCGGGCTGATGAAGGTCAAGAGGATGGTATGACGTATTTTAATCCGCTACAACGTTCGTGACTAGGATGAAATCAGCTTAGGATATTACCCTTTTGTAAGCATGTTCAAAAAAGTCGAAAAGAGTGGATGAAGCCTGATGGTTGAAGGGACTGACAATGTGATTATATCCCCTAGTATTAATGAGAATTCCCGATGATTTCATTATGAAACAAAGATAAGTTCTACTATTTGCCCCCTCTAGGTCCTTTTGGCTCATTTATGACGGTTTTCCCTCTTTGCCGCGGGTTCAGCTCGATGATAAACTTCATAAATGCTACATAACCTGAACGAAAATAATCCAAAGGAGGATAAACATGAATGTTCTCAGGCAACTGCGGGGCTTCTTTTGGGAGAAACGAAGTTATCTTTTTCTTTCCATGCTGTGTCTGGCGATTGCAACCGCTTTAGGACTTGTCTATCCGCAGCTGTTGAAGGTGCTGATTGACGATGCAATCAAGCTGGAGAATTACGGCATCGTACCGCAGCTGGCGCTCACTGTGCTGGGTGTGGTCATCCTTAAAGCTTTCATGCAGTTTTTGCACGGATTTTTTGGGGGGAGGCTGGGTAACTACCTGGCTTACGCGTTGCGAAACGCCTGCTATGAAAAATTGCAATTTCTATCGTTCCGTTACTATGACACGGCTCGGACCGGGGATTTGATGTCAAGGCTGACAGGCGATTTGGAAGCCATCCGAATGTTTATCGGCTTCGGTTTCGCTCAGCTGCTCAATCTGGTATTGATGGTGACTTTCGGTTCCATCATGATGTTTACCATCAGCTGGCAATTGACGCTGGTAACTTTGGTAGCGATGCCATTTTTGGTTGTGGCAGCTCTAAAGTTCGAATCCAAGATCCACCCGGCATTCCAGGAAATGCGTCTGGCACTAAGCTCGCTGACGACCGCGGTTCAGGAGAATATTACGGGAGTTCGTACCGTTAAGTCTTTTGCTCGCGAGCCGCACGAAGTGGAGAAATTCTCTGAACGGAATGAGCGTTACAAAACCAACCAGATTTTTGCCTCTTCACTATGGGCACGGTACTTCCCAATGATGGAGCTCTTTGCGAATATCAGTGTCGTCATTTTGCTTGCCATCGGCGGAGGGATGGTTATCCAAGGCTCTATGACGGTAGGGGAACTGGCAGCTTTCTTTACTTTGATCTGGTACATAATCGGCCCGCTTTGGGGGATTGGGTTTCACATTAATAACTACACGCAGTCCAAGGCATCGGGTGAACGGGTGCTGGAGCTGCTGAATCAGCCGATTGATGTCGAAGACCGTGAGCGTGCGGTAGATTTGGTGCCAAACGAGGTGAAGGGCCATGTCGTATTTGATAATGTCACCTTTGCTTACGGTAACAAGATGGCAGCAGTCAAAGATATTAATTTGGATGCTCGTCCCGGCTCCGTGATTGGTTTGCTTGGGGGAACCGGGTCCGGTAAGTCGACCATTATTCAACTCTTGATGCATGCCTATAATGTGAATCAGGGCAGCATCAAACTAGACGGCATGAACATTAATGATATTAAGATCCGGAGTCTGCGCAGTCAGATTGCCACGGTCTTCCAGGAGACCTTCTTGTTCTCGTCCAGTATCCGCAACAATATTTCTTACGGCATGAAGGACGTTAGCATGGAAGAAATCATCCGTGTTGCCAAGCTGGCCAAAGCCCATGAGTTTATTATGGAAATGAAGGATGGTTACGATACCATTGTCGGTGAACGGGGGATGGGACTCTCTGGCGGACAGAAGCAACGGATTGCGATTGCACGTGCCCTTCTGAAAGATCCGAAAATCCTGATCCTGGATGATGCCACCAGTGCAGTGGATATGGAAACCGAGCATGAAATTCAGTCCGGCTTCCAGGAAGTCATGAACGGCAGAACGACTTTTATTATCGCTCACCGGATCTCTTCCTTGCGTCATGCGGATGAAATTCTCGTTCTGGATGAAGGAAAAGTCGTGCAGCGCGGCAAGCATAACGATTTGATTGCGGTGCCGGGGCCTTACCAGGATGTATACAAAATACAATATGCGGACCTTATTGCGAAGCAAGCTCAAGCAGGAGGTACGCAAGGGCAGGTGCAAGCATGAACGCCAATGTAAATACTGAACCGCATCAGAAGCAAAAGATTCCGAGGCCGCGGAAGCCCTCGGAAGAAACCAACGAACGTTTTGTATACAAGGACGACGATGCAATTGAGAAACCGTTTAACTGGATGCAGCTGACACGTCTGATCTCGTATATGAAACCATACGCGAAACAGATTCTCCCTTTGATCGGGCTTATGATGGTCATCGGTACCATTACGAAGCTGGCCATTCCGTTCTTGACCAGTTTGGCCATTGACCGGGCCATCGAACCGAAGAGTGGGAATCCAAGTCTGACCTTGTTGTATCAGATTACAATCGCGGTTCTGGCGATGTATATCATTCAATGGGTTGCCGGGATATTCCGTATCAAGTTTACGAATATCATCGGTCAGCGGGTCATTTATGACCTGCGAGCGGATCTGTTCCAGCACATTCAGCGCCTGTCCTTTAATTTCTTCGACAAGCGTCCGGCTGGATCTGTGCTGGTCCGGGTTACGAATGATGTTAACTCCCTGCAGGATTTGTTTACGAACGGGGTTGTCAACCTGATCATCGACTGCGTGCAGTTAGTAGGTATTGTGGTCATTCTTCTGTTAATAAACTGGAAGCTCGGTCTTGCTGTTATTGTCACGGTACCGATCATGTTCTTCATCTCGACCAAACTCCGTGTACGCATCCGGCGTGCATGGCAGGATGTGCGGATTCGGAACTCGCGGATTAACTCCCACTTGAATGAATCGATTCAGGGGATCCGCGTGACCCAAGCTTACACCCAAGAACAAGAGAATATGAAGTTCTTTGACAACATGAATTTGGACAGCAAAAAATCCTGGGATAAGGCGTCTGCCATGAACCAAGGGTTTGGACCTCTTATCGAAATTACCGGTGGTTTTGGTTCACTGATCTTGTTCTGGCTTGGTGCCGTGTTGATCCAACAAGGCGAGCTTACCATCGGTCTGTTAATTGCCTTTACCCAATATGTAGGGAACTTCTGGGAGCCGATCAATCGGCTTGGCCAAATGTATAACCAATTGCTTGTCGCCATGGCTTCCTCTGAACGTATTTTTGAATTTATTGACGAGAAGCCGAGCATTGATGATCAGCCTGGGGCGAAGAAATTGCCGACGATAAAAGGGGATATCAAGCTGGAGAATGTGGTGTTTGAATATGAAAAAGGACGCCAGGCTCTCAAAGGCATCAATCTGGACGTGAAGGCAGGCCAATCGATTGCGCTGGTCGGTCATACCGGATCAGGCAAGAGCACCATCATTAATCTGCTCAGCCGATTCTATGATATTACCGAAGGTAAATTAACCATCGACGGATACGATATCCAATCGGTAACGGTTGAAAGTCTTCGAAATCAGATTGGCATCGTGCTGCAGGATACCTTTATATTCTCCGGAACGATTCGGGATAATATCCGGTTTGGCCGTCTGGATGCGACCAATGAGGAGATAGAGGATGTAGCCAAGGCAGTCGGCGCACATGAATTTATTGTCCAGATGCCGGGCGGTTACGATACGGAGGTTGAGGAACGCGGGAATATGCTGTCCATGGGCCAGCGGCAGCTGTTGTCCTTTGCCAGAGCGCTCCTTGCTGATCCGCGGATTCTGATTCTGGATGAAGCAACGGCGAGTATCGATACCGAGACGGAGTTGAAAATTCAGGAAGCTCTTAAAGTGCTGCTTCAGGGCCGAACCTCCTTCATCGTGGCCCATCGTTTGTCAACGATCCGCCATGCCGATCATATCGTCGTGTTGGATCATGGCAAGATTATCGAAGAAGGAAATCACAGCCAGCTTATGCAGAAGCAGGGTACGTACCATGGGCTGATTGAAGCACAATACCGATTTTTGTAAAAACGGCTTAACAAAGGTTTAACAAAACCGACACAAATGTAAAAAAAATGTCGCTTGATACTTGCAATCTTCTTCATAAACTTACAAAATAGAAGTAGAGTTTACTCAGAATTCATAGAAGAAGGGAAGCATGAGGGTATAATGAGCATCGAAAGCGTATTATCTGCGCCTGCACTGCTGATTCGAAACTTTGAGAAGAATGATTTGGAAGCTGTCACATCCTTGATGCGCGAACTGAATTATCCGACCACGCTGAATGTCATGCGGGAACGGATGGAAGCCATGAACGACAATCCATTATACGGCAATCTGATTGCTGAGGTTGATGGTGTTGTTGTAGGTATGATCATGCTTCGTCAAGTCAAATCCTTCACTATGACCGAACCGGTCACTCAAATTACTTCGGTTATTGTAACCTCAAGCTGCCGCGGCCAAGGGATTGGCAAAAGATTGATTCGCGGTGCAGAGACATGGGGAAGACAGCATGGTAGCCACCTCTTGTTTCTCACAAGCGGCAACCGGGAAGAACTTGCTCCCGCACATGCATTTTATGAGCATATTGGATTTGAAAAGGCTGGATATCAGTTTAGTAAAAAGCTGTAGTCTTGGTCTTTTCATTAACCCATCCCATTTTTTTGGGATGGGTTTTTTCTTGCTTGTCCTGAAACTCGATTAGAGGTCCACCGTCACAAGAAAAGATTTATTGCTTTTAATAACCACATCTATCATTACATAGGGTCTGGGACTTGAGCCGACTGGAGTTCTTTTATATAGGCAGTTAGGAATTCAAGGACGCCTTTCCAACAATTGTAGGATTGCCGAAGATATCAAATGTGTTACAATGTGTTCGTACGAGATTACAAAAATGTAACTATTGTTTGATCGTCCAGCACCCTAGAAATTCATCTTAGAACGGGCGGTCAAGCAAACTCACAACTATGAGCATAGGAGATGAGCATTCATGAACAACCATTGGATAAAGAAAATCGCAGGCGGTAGCATCGCTGCTGTACTGGCTGTCGGTATCATGCTGCCAACGACGGCGTCTGCTGCACCTGCTGAGAGCAATAATTATGTAAACTGGCAACAAAAGATCCAAGAATTCCTGGAGAGCCAAGGTTTGGAATCACAGTTTAAATGGGTGGTTCAGCAGCCGCAAACCGAAAAACCTCAGGCAGACAAACCTGTTGAGACTCCGCAAACCAGCAAGCCAGAAACGACTAAACCAGAAACCACAAAACCAGAAACCACAAAACCAGAAACCACAAAACCAGAAACGACTCAACCTGAAACCAGCAAACCGGAAACAAGTATGCCTGAGACCAGCACTCCATCTACAACTCCGTCCCAGCCTTCCGAATCTGCGGGTACAACGGAGAAATCGAATTTTGCTTCCGAGGTTGTCACATTGGTGAACAAAGAACGTGCGAATGCAGGTCTGAAGCCGCTAACGGTCCATGCTAAGCTGACAACCGTGGCGCTGGATAAAGCGAAGGATATGAGTGATAACAATTATTTCAGCCACACTTCGCCGACGCATGGTTCTCCATTTGATATGATGAAAGCTTACGGTATTTCTTACGGCTATGCCGGTGAGAATATTGCTAAAGGGCAACGTACACCTCAAGAAGTTATGAACTCCTGGATGAATAGCCAGGGTCACCGTGAAAATATTCTGTCCCCGAACTTCACCAAAATCGGTGTTGGATATTACAACGGATATTGGGTTCAAGAATTCATCAGTGAATAAGCACTTATCTTGTTTCATATGAAAAGGGCTGCCCCGGTCACGCATCGAAAGACTGCGTCCGGGGCAGTCTTCTTTGCGTGTTTTGATTTGCAAATTTTTAATAGAAGTCTTATGGTAATGTACATGAGGAATTTTGTAGGGGGAATGTCATGAAATCATCTGCATGGATATGGCGAATCACTGCCTCCGTGTCGGTTATTGTAACGATTGTGCTTATTCTTGGTTTTGTGTATGCGTTTAAGGATATTAATGATCCGCAAGGACAGCCCTTGCTGACTGGTGGGGGATCCGAGGCGTCCGAAGAGAAGACAGCGCCGGAGAAGCCGGAGAGCGCTCCGTTACAATCGGTTTTGGCGAATGATTTAAAGGTAGCTGCGATTGGAGATTCACTGGCCAAGGGAACGGGGGACAATACCGGAAGCGGTTTTGTCCGCCGAAGCGTGGATCAATTAAATGGCGATGGACGAACAGCGAGCCTGCTGGCGAATCTTGCCATAAACGGAATGACTACCGAAGGACTCCTTCCCAAGCTGGACGACAAGGGGATACAGTATGCCTTGAAGCAAGCCAATGTCATTATGCTTTCGATTGGAGGCAATGATATCTTTCAAGGCAGCGGGCTGATGGAAGGGGCGGCGGATTCCGGTGAATTGGAGCTCGAACCTGCTAAGCTGATGGCTGCATTGCCGCAGGCATCTGAACGCCTGCAGGCGATTCTGGAGAAAATTCGCCTCATTAATCCGGATGCGCGAATCGTTTATATCGGTCTGTATCATCCTTTTTCCGATTTGGAAGACTTGTTGATACCCGGCAATATTGTGGTCTCTGCATGGAATCATGCGGTCATGGAGATCGTGAACCGGGATCCCAATATGACATTGGTCCCCACGTTCGATCTGTTTCAGCACAAGCTGGGCGAGTATCTGTCCTCGGACCATTTTCATCCGAACGGGGCAGGATATCAGGCGATAGCAGATCGAATTGTAGAGGGTATGCTGTAGGCATGATGAGGATGTCATATGGGGAGTTGGAACTCGATGAATGAACAAGCTCAAGAAATTGTACTATCTGTCCAGCATGTAAAAAAGAAAATCGGTCGAAAATGGATTATACATGATGTGTCGTTCGACGTGCGCGCAGGCGAAATTTTCGGGTTCCTGGGGCCCAACGGGGCAGGAAAGACGACCACAATCCGCATGCTTGTGGACCTGATTAAACCATCCTCCGGCAGGATCAAGGTCTGCGGTTATGATGTGAATCGCCAGCAGGAGCAGGCGCTGCGTTATATTGGGTCCATTGTGGAGAATCCGGAAATGTATTCGTATATGACGGGATGGGAAAATCTTGAGCATTTTGCACGAATGCAGCCCGGTATTGACCAGCAGCGAATACAGGAAGTTGTGGATACGGTGAGATTGGATCGAAGAATTCATGACAAGGTGAGCACGTATTCACTGGGAATGCGGCAGCGGCTCGGGATAGCCCAGGCTCTGCTTGGCAGACCGAGGCTGCTCATTCTGGACGAGCCAACGAACGGTCTTGATCCGAAAGGGATCAAAGAGATGCGGCAGTTCATACACCAATTAGCCGAAGAAGGACTGGCTGTTTTTGTCTCCAGCCATCTACTGAGCGAAATCCAGCTGCTATGCAATCGCGTGGCGATCATCAGCAGCGGAAGAGTGCTTGCGGTTGGCGAGGTCGATGAATTGATTGCTGGCAACAGTGATCATGTCATCTGGGATCTGAATCCTGCCGTGCAAGGGAAACGAATATTGCAAAAGCTGGATTATTGCCAAATTGTCGACCGCCCTGAGGAGGTGCTCGACGATAATTTGCTTGCAGGCATGTCTTCGGACGCTATTGTGACTCGTATGAGCACTACATACACGTCTAGAGCTGTGGAACGGCTGGTAGCCGCGGGAGTACAGGTCCGGGAGGTTCATCGGATCAATCCTACACTGGAGCAGCTGTTCCTGCAGATGACGGAGGGTGAGAGCATTGAGTAACCTGTTGCCTCTGATCAAGAACGAGTGTATCAAAATTATCAAACGGAAGCGGTTCTATGTTGTCCTGCTCGTTCTTCTTGTTCTGGTTCCCATGTTTACCTATGCCCAGATGAAGTCGGCTGAACGGAGCCGGGACAAGTTCAACAGTGACTGGCGGCTTGAGCTTCAGCAGCGAATCACGGATAATGAGAATTCACTTAGCAGTGACCGGGTACCGGATGAATGGAAACGATACAGGCAAATCTTTATTCAGCAAATGCAGTATTATTTGCAGCATGATGTGAATCCTAATCAACCAAACGGGGTTACGTTCACACGGGAATTTTTGAATAATGCGATATCTCTGTTTATCCCGCTGCTCATAATGGCCATCGCTTCGGATATTGTCTCCGGCGAGCGGACGACCGGTACCATCAAGATGCTGCTGACAAGGCCTGTGAAGCGATGGAAGGTGCTGCTGAGTAAACTGATCGCCTTGATCATGTTTACGTCTCTTATTGTCGTTTCCACCTTTGTCATAGCCTATCTGATCTCCGGTCTTGCCTTCGGATACAAGGGGTTTGACATACCGATATTCACGGGATTCCAAATTGTTGGGTCTGATGTGGATATGTCCGGCGTTCATGCTGTCCCTCAGTGGAAGTATTTGCTGATGCAGGGCGGATTGGTATGGTTTGTCGGCGTATGTGTCGGTATGCTGGCTTTTATGGTATCCGTGCTGGTTCGAAGTACAGCGGCAAGCATTGTGATTATGATGGCCGCATTAATTGCCGGAAACATTCTGACGAATATGGCATCGGCGTGGAGCAGCGCGAAATATTTGTTCATGGTAAACCTGAATTTGACCAATTATTTAGCCGGCAATTTGCCGCCAATTGAGGGGATGACTTTGAATTTTTCCCTTGCCGTATTGGCCCTCTGGGCAATTTGTGCGGTTATTGTTTCATTCAGTGTCTTTACGAGAAGGGATATCTTGAATTAAAATGGACAAAGCATGAAACATTTGTTTGCATTTTTTAGAGAACAGCGTTCTTCTAAAATATTGAAATGTAGAAATAGAAATACACTAGATACGTGAAATTGAAGGAGGAGCATGAATGGTCGAACAGATCGATATGTTTGCAGAGTCATCGAAGAGCGGCGGTAACAACCGTTCAGGATACGATGCTGACGACATTCAAGTGCTCGAAGGCCTCGTTGCGGTGCGCAAACGGCCAGGCATGTACATAGGGAGCACAAGCTCGTCAGGCTTGCACCATCTGGTATGGGAAATTGTGGACAACGCCGTAGACGAGCATTTGGCCAAGTACTGCTCGAGAATTGAAATTACATTGCATAAAGACGGGTCCGCGACGGTATACGATAACGGACGCGGTATTCCAACCGGAATGCACAAAACAGGCATCCCCACCCCGCAGGTTGTCTTTACGATTTTGCATGCCGGCGGTAAATTCGGTGGTTCCGGATATAAGAAGTCCGGCGGTCTTCACGGCGTTGGCGCATCCGTAACCAATGCGCTGTCGGAGTGGCTGGAGGTGGAAATTTACCGTGACGGTAAAATTCACCGCCAACGGTTTGAATACTGGCAGGACAAAAAAGGAAAAGAGCATGTCGGGGAACCGGTAACGGGCCTTGAAGTGCTTGGTAATACGAACAAAACCGGGACGAAGATTACGTTTAAACCGGATGCACGCGTGTTTACCACGGGAACGCACCTGAGCTACGACACGCTTGCAGAGCGCTTACAGGAAATTGCCTTCCTGAACTCCGGGCTTCGGATTGTATTGAAAGACGAGCGCAGCGGTAATGGGGAAGAGTTTTTCTATGAAGGCGGCGCAAGCCAGTTCGTGCAGTTCCTGAATGAAGGCAAGGATGTGCTGCATGATGTGATCCATTTTTATGCGGAGAAGGATGATATCGAAGTTGAAATTGCCCTTCAATATAATGCAGGCTATACCGAAACGCTGGCTTCATTCGTTAACTCCATCCCGACGCGCGGGGGCGGTACGCATGAGACGGGTTTTAAGACAGCTTATACCCGTGTCATGAATGATTATGCCCGCAAGAACAATCTTTTGAAGGAAAAGGACAAGAACCTGGAGGGGAATGATCTTCGGGAAGGCATGATGACCGTCATCAGCGTTAAGATGGCTGAGGTCGAATTTGTCGGCCAGACCAAGGACCAGCTGGGAAGCGCCTCTGCGCGCAGTGCGGTTGACAGCATTGTCACGGAGAAGATGCAAATCTTCCTCGAGGAGAATCCGCAGATCGCACAAACGCTGTTGAAGAAGGCCATTCAGGCTTCCAAAGCGCGTGAAGCGGCCCGCAAAGCAAGAGACGAGATGCGCACCGGCAAGAAGCGCAGCGAAAGCTCCAATCTGGGCGGCAAGCTGACGCCGGCGCAGTCCAAGGATTTTACAAGAACCGAATTGTTTATTGTTGAAGGGGACTCCGCTGGCGGCTCTGCGAAGCAGGGACGGGATTCGAAAATCCAGGCTATACTGCCTCTTAAAGGGAAACCGATGAATCCGGAAAAATCGAAGCTGGCCGACATCCTGAAGAATGATGAATATCGTGCAATTGTAGCGGCGATCGGAGCAGGAATCGGTACGGAGTTCACCGCCGGGGACAGCAATTATTCGAAAATTATCATCATGACCGATGCGGATACGGATGGCGCTCACATCCAGGTGCTGCTGCTTACGTTCTTCTACAGGTACATGAAACCGCTGATCGATGAAGGCCGCGTCTATCTTGCGCAGCCTCCACTATATAAAATCGCAAGCAAATCCGGAAAGCTGGAGACCGTACGGTATGCTTGGACAGAAGGGCAGCTGGCTAATTACCTGAAGGAATTCAAGAACTATGAGCTCCAGCGATACAAAGGATTGGGCGAGATGAACCCGGAGCAATTATGGGAAACGACGATGAACCCGGAAACACGGACATTGCTGCAGGTACAAATCGATGATGCTGCCAAAGCGGAGCGTCGAGTGTCTACGCTGATGGGGGATAAAGTAGACCCTCGCAAGCGGTGGATTGTAGAAAATGTCAACTTCGCGGAGTTTGAGGAATAGAAGGTGAAGGAATGAGTTTATCGGAGCAATTTTTACCGGCTTATCTGGAAGAGGTCGTAGGTGACCGATTTGGCCGGTATTCCAAGTATATTATTCAGGACCGGGCGATCCCGGACGTCCGTGACGGTCTGAAGCCCGTTCAGCGCCGGATTCTTTATGCCATGTACGATTCGGGTAACACACCGGATAAACCATATCGTAAATCGGCGAAAACGGTCGGGGATGTCATGGGTAATTACCATCCGCACGGGGATTCTTCGATTTATGAAGGTATGGTTCGGATGGCTCAGCCTTGGAAGATGGGGCATGTGCTTGTAGACGGTCATGGAAACTGGGGTTCCCAGGACGATGATCCTGCAGCAGCGATGCGTTATACCGAGGCCAGATTATCGCGGATTGCCATGGAGCTGCTTCGGGATATCGAGAAGCGGACCGTGCTGTTTAAGGATAATTTTGATAACACGGCCAAGGAACCGGTTGTGCTGCCTTCACGGTACCCAAACCTGCTTGTGAACGGAGCTAGCGGGATTTCCGCAGGCTTCGCTACTGAAATCCCGCCTCACAATTTGCGGGAAGTGATCGATGCTTGTATTGCTGTCATGCAGAAGCCGGAGATTGAGCTGGCTGAGATTATGACCTTTATCAAAGGTCCGGACTTCCCGACCAGTGGAATCATTATGGGCGGCGAAGGCATTTTGGATGCCTATCGGACAGGCAAAGGCCGCGTTTATCTGCGGTCGAAGACGGATATTGAATCGCTTCGCGGCGGCAAGCAGCAGATTGTCATCACGGAAATTCCTTATCAGGTTGTTAAGTCCCGGCTTGTTACCGCTATGGAGAACATACGACTGGAGAAAAAAGTTGAGGGCATCGCCGAGGTTCGCGATGAGAGCGGACGGGAAGGACTTCGCATCGTCGTTGAGCTGAAGAAGGATGCCGACGCAAACGGGATTCTTGCTTATTTGTTCAAGAAAACCGATCTGCAGGTTACGTACAACTTCAATATGGTTGCGATCGTGAATAAAACCCCTCAACAGTTGGGGCTTAAAGACATGTTATCCGCCTATATCGAGCATCAGCGTGAAGTCGTCACGCACCGGACGCAGTACGAGCTGGAGAAAGCAGAGGATCGGGCGCATGTATTGGAAGGCCTGGTGAAGGCTTTAAATATCCTGGATGAGGTCATTGCGGCGATCAAAGCGTCCAAGAATCGCCAGGATGCCCAGAACAATCTGCAATGGATGTTTGGTTTCACGGAGCGACAAGCCGATTCCATATTGACTTTGCAATTATACCGCCTTACGAACCTTGAAATTCATTCCCTGCAAAAAGAGCTGGACGAGTTGACGAAGAAAATCGAGGGCTTGCGTGCGATACTGGACAGCGATAAGAAACTGATTGCCGTCATTCGCAAAGAGCTGCTTGAAATTCGCGAGAAGTACGGTATCGACCGGCGTTCTGTCATTCAGGAAGAAGTGGAAGAGATCAAGGTTAATCTGGAAGTGCTGGTTAACGCCGAGGACGTGCTCGTAACTCTGTCTAATGAAGGTTATATCAAGCGTACGAGCATGTTATCCTTCACCCGAAGCGGCGGTGAGCTGGAAAGCTCAGGCGTTAAGGAAGGGGATTACATCACCCGACTGTTTGAAGTCAATACTCTGGAGAATCTGCTCATATTCACGAGCCGTGGACAGTATTTCTTATTGCCGGTTCACCAGATTCCGGAATACAAATGGAAAGATGCCGGTACGGCCATCGTGAACGTGATTCAGGTGCCGAAAGAGGATCACATCGTATCGGTCATTCCGGTGTCGAACTTTGAAGAAGAGGGCAAATCACTTGTGTTTGTCAGCCGCAAAGGTCAGGTGAAGCGCACAGAGCTCAAGGAGTATGTCACCAAGCGGGCCGGCGCTGTTGCGGCAGCCAAGGTTGCAACGGAAGACAGCATTATCCAGGTCGTCGTGAGTGATAGCAATAAAGATATTGTGCTGATCTCGAAAGAAGGGATGAGTATCCGGTTTAATGAGCAGGAAGTCAACGCCATGGGACGCGTTTCCGGCGGGGTCCGGGGGATCCAGCTCCGTGACGGGGATGAAGTCGTTGCAGCGTTATGGGTGGAGAACGATGAGGGTGAGATTTTGACCATCACGGATCTTGGCTATGGTAAGCGCAGCTTGGTGTTGGATTACCAGACGCAAAGCCGCGGCGGAAAAGGAATGGCTACGTTTGAGTTTAAGGAAGGCAAGCGGGTGAAGCCTAATGGCAGCGCCATTGTCGGTGCTTTCTATTGCCGCGAACCGCTGCAGATTATGGCGTATAGCGAAGACGGGCAAGCTTATCTGATTCAGACGGAGAAAGTTCCGATCGCGGAACGTAAATCGATAGGCAAGCTGCTTGCCGATGTTGGCAAGCAAGGACAGATTGTCGATGTGGTAAGTCTTCCGCATGCGGAGTTAGGCAAAGAAAGTTAAACAAGAATGAAGGAACATTCTTCGTTTAGGTAGTTTCAAGTTTGGGTAAGATAGATGGATGAAAAGCACCTTCGATGATATTTGTCGAGGTGCTTTTGCTATATTTTGCGTTGCATAACATGAGAGCTGTTATTTATACTATTTGACATATGCTCGTCCATGTCGAAGTAAGGTGAACCTTGAAAAATGCCGTCATATAAGGGTTGGCGGGTTTTGTCGCTTGGTTGGAAATTATATTTTTTAACGAAAAAAGAAGGATATTAGGAGGTCCCCCGCGAAAAGTTAATCCTATAAACTATTATGGAATCATGACTTGGGTTCAAACGAAATCCATTCATCGAAGTACAGTGCAGTATCCACGGATGGTATCCGATGTTTGATCATGACAGACATAATTGAAGGGACGGGATAAACATGCATACTGCCGAATTCGCCAAGGTGTGGTCCAAGCTGGCTAAGGATTATAAGCTCCATATGGAAGCCGGATTAGCACCGACATTGACGGAATCGCAATTGATGGTGCTGGAGGTGCTTGCTGAGCAGAAGCGAATGAAACCTTCCGATTTCATTCCTTACCTGGCCACAAGTCCGGCAGCCGTGACGATGCTATTGGACCGGATGGAGAAGAATGGATTGATCAAACGGGAACGGGACGAAAATGACAGACGGATCGTCTGGGTGACGATATCCTATAAAGGGCGAGAGGAATATACGCGTGGATTACAGGTTAGGGATGAGTACCTTTCCCAAATTCTGAATCGTATATCCTCGCATAATCAACAGCTGCTTATCTATCTGTTAGGAAAGATTAATACAGCTCCAAAGGAAGTTCTGGTTGAAGCGTAAGTTCTGAAGCTCATGTTGACGTTGCAAACGTAGAGAAGCCCCCTGGGCTGCTGCATACGGCAGCTACCTTGGGGGCTGTTACATATCTTCATACTATTGAACATCAAGATCATGGTCACACTCCGATTTCGAATGTTCACAAGACGTAATGGAATTTCTTAAGCAGCCACAAAGCCGGGACGTTGGAGGGTTCCTAACCAGGCAGGGATGTGTGGGCTTGGCGGCGGCACTCATAGGTATTGCCTCCATATGTGACTAAAGTTCCCTGCTGGTATGAAGTATTAGGTGCCCAGGCCGGAGTTTCCGGTGTGGAGCCGTCCGCCGTGGTCACCAGCGTTGTGCCACGATAAACTTCATAGCCGCTTACCCCGACGTTATCCGTGGCATTGTTCCAGGCTAGTGATACGTTACAAGTATGGAATACGGAGTTCGGCGGACGTTTGCCAACATCATCTCATAGAGGAATAAAATATTACAAAATTTCCCACAATGAAACAGAGGCATATAAAAAACGAAATCCAAGGATGGATTTCGTTTTTTTGAGTTCTATTGATAGGACCGTAATGTGGCCTCCAGCTTGTCCATCGAGAAGAGACTCCAAGGATAGACGGATGGCGGCATGGAACGGATGGCGATTTCCTCTTTGGTAACGGGGTGCGAAAATCCGACCAATACGGACCATAAGGCAATTTGCTGCCCGGCTTTGTTCACCTTGCTTCCATACTTCTGATCTCCGAACAGCGGATGTCCCGCATGGCTCAGCTGTACACGGATTTGGTGCGGCCTGCCCGTGTGCAGCTCGATCAGGACGAGGCTGAAGCCTTCCGCCGTTTGGAGCACGGTGTAATCCAGAATGGCCTCCTTGGCCCCGTCCGTACCTTTAGAGGTGACATGGACGGTGTTGGTTTTCACATCTTTATACAGCATATTTACGAGCCGACCTGAAGTTTTCGAAGGAATCCCGTGAACGACCGCTACATACTGCTTGCGGAAGCTGCGACTGCGGACGGCTTCCGATAATCGGGATGCGGCTTTGGAGGTCTTGGCAAAGACCATCGCTCCGCCAACCGGACGGTCCAGACGGTGCACCAACCCCAAAAATACATTGCCCGGTTTATTGTAGCGCTCCTTGATGTCCTGTTTCAGAATGGTCAGCATGTCGGGATCGCCGGTTGCATCCTCCTGGGAGGGGATGTTTACTGGCTTGGTTACACCTAACACATGATTATCCTCGAAGAGAATCGGCACTACCGGAAATGCTGCTGGTTCCCGCTTGCTCATCGAATCAGGACTCCCATCGACCCAGGATGCCGCATGGCAGGTTCATACCGGAGCGGGTTATCGGCAATCCGATTTCACCCGCACTGATAATGCCGCCGTATTTCGGCTTCATGGTCATGGTCAGCATGTTATTCAGAACGGTAGGGGAGATGCCGGTCGTATAGGAGTTAATCAGCATAAACAGCGGATTATCCGATACGATGCTCATACAGCTTTCAAGAAATGGGTACAAGCTTTGTTCAAGCTTCCACGTTTCTCCACTCGGTCCGCGGCCATAAGATGGAGGGTCCATAATGATTGCATCGTATTTGTTTCCCCGACGCTGCTCTCGTTGCACGAATTTAAATACGTCATCCGTGATATAACGGATAGGACGGTCGGCGAGGCCGGACAATGCCGCATTTTCCTTGGCCCATTGAACCATCCCCTTGGCAGCATCCACATGGACAACCTGGGCTCCGGCCGAGGCGGCCGCAACGGTTGCTCCTCCGGTATAAGCGAACAGGTTCAGCACGCTGACCGGACGTCCGGCTGAAGCGATCTTATCCATCATCCAGCGCCAGTTGGCTGCCTGCTCCGGAAACAAACCGGTATGTTTAAAATTGGTTGGTCGAATATGAAATTTCAATTGGTCGTATGAGATGGTCCACCGATCCGGAAGCTGCTTTTTCATGTCCCATTGCCCGCCGCCGGACGAACTGCGGTGATAGTGTCCGTGAACACTGCGCCATTGTCCATCTTCACGTTCAATCGGCCATATGATCTGCGGATCCGGACGTCTGAGAATCACATAGCCCCAGCGTTCCAGCTTCTCCCCGCCTCCGGTATCGATGACCTCGTAATCTTGCCAATCCTGAGCTACATACATGTTGAAAACCATCCTTCAAATAGTCATTTAGACTTTATTGTACAACATATCAGAAGCTGAATGCCACCAAGGATTGCCCGGCTTGACCAAACCTATTCGGATGATATGGACTTTGAAGCTCGACTTACCCCAAATCTTCGAATGCGGATTGGAAACGGAATTCGCCATGACAATTCCCGTTGAAAGGTTTTGTCTTCCCGCAGCCGTTGTACCAGAAGCGCTTCTTCCTGTCCGGGAAGCCTGAGTGAGAAGGTCCTGGACCTTCTCATCATCGTGTTTGGTTTTCTGTACGTATGTTCATCGTGATCTCTCCTCGCAAATCCTGTGGATTCTTTATGGATATCCTGCGACTCATCCCATGAGCATCGTTACTCCGGCTTCGTTTCAATCTGTAGTCCTTCGACGTGCTTGCGGTTCATCAGTTTACGCTTCTTCAGGTTCTCTTTACTCTCCAAAACGATATCGAGATTATAATCATCCGGGTAAAGATCCTTGGCGGCAATATAAGGCTTCAGTCGTTTATGGTTAATCTTCAGTCGATCCTTCTGAATCATAACACCGATATTTCCTCTGCCGTCCATGGTTTCATACACAGTTCCGCTTCGTTTCAAATAAGCCACATAGACACGATCGCCAAGTTGATAGAGGGAAGAAGGAGAATCTTCATCTTCATCTACATGATCTTGAACATTCATTAGCTCATCCTGTTCGCCTGTCGGTAAGGTAACGTGTTCTGCCGGACTCGCTTCTTCTGCCCATGCTTCGGGGTCTGGGCGAACATCATCTCTATGGACCATGTCGCCTCTTGCAGCTCCCGCTTCCGTGATTTCTCGCGATCTGGTTATAATCGACTCCGGAATACCCAGCTTCGCGGCAATGACAAAGGCATAACTGTGACCGGCTTCACCAATCCGCAGACGATAGAGGGGCTCAAGTGTGTCAGCGTCAAATTCCATGCGGGCATTCTCAAAGCCGGCTGTACGCTCGGCAAAATTTTTGATTTCGGTAAAATGGGTGGTGACCACAACCGTTGCTTGACGTTGACTCAACTCTTCCAAAATGGCGATCGACAATCCAACGCCTTCACCAGGGTCCGTTCCGGACGCCATCTCATCGAGCAGTACCAGCGTGGACCGGCTAGCCGTCTGCAAAATGTCGCGGATGTTGCGTATATGTGCAGAGAATGTGCTGAGGGCATGCTCCAAGCTCTGTCCGTCTCCGATATCGACGGAAACCTCATCAAAGATGGCGCAATGGCTGCCATCCGCTACAGGAACCAGCAGACCGGATTGAACCATAATCGTAATGAGTCCAACCGTCTTGAGCGCTGAAGTTTTGCCGCCGGTGTTAGGTCCTGTAATGATCAAGGTTTTATACCGCTTTCCGATGGTGAAGTCCAGCGGTACCATTGTGGAGCCGATTAAAGGATGCACCGCGGATTTTAAATGGATGAACCCTTCCTGGTTCAGGCTCACATTGCGCCCGCCGATGGAAATGGCGTACTTGCCTCTGGCTATGATGTAATCGTAGACTCCAACAATGTCGGCATTGGTTCTCAGTTCGAATTGATATTGCTCGGCAAGTTCAGTCAAATCACTCAACACCTTTGTTTCTTCCCGAACTTCATCGGCGTGCAGGAGAGTTAATTCCATCTGGAGTCCATGCATGTCGGAAGGCTCGATGAATACCGTCTGTCCGCTGGCCGATTCATCCAGAATCGAGCCATTCACGGATTTACGGTGCTCCTTCTTGATGGGCAGCACGTAACGTCCTCCGCGCTTGCTGATGACATGCTCTTGCATGATTCCTTTGTAACGACTCATCAGGCTGTCGAGCTTACGCTTGATCCGTTCCTCGGTTACGATGATTTTTTTGCGGATTTTAGCCAGATCTTTGCTGGCGCTGTCCACAACACGACCGCCGTGAATGCTGCGTTCGATTTCGGACAGAAGCGGACGCAGTTCATGCATAGAAGAGGCGTAGGAACTGATCAATGGAGCAATGTCGTCCTTGGCATTCATATATTGAATGAGCTGGCGGCAGCTTCTCAGATATTGGACCATATTCCCGAAATCACGCTCAGATAGCACATAGCCGGTGCCGAGCAAATCCAGGATCATTTCAATTCCCTCCAGTGAAGGAATAGGGACGCTAGCTCCGGTATGGAGCAGGGTTTTGGCTTCTTCCGTTTCATTCAGTTTATTGCGGATGGCTTTCATCTGGGTGAGGGGGGCCATCTTCCGAATATGCTCGACTCCCAGATACGATACGGCAAAGCGTTCAAGCTCGGTGCGTATTTTCTCGTACTCCAATTTGTTTAATGCGAATGGTTTCATGGGCGACAATCTCCTTTTGACTATAAAATGGATGGCATACAATGCAAAAAAGGCGGAAAGCGAACTACTAAGGTTCGCTTTCCGCCCATAGACCGTTATTCCGATGGCATGGCGTTATGGGACAGCTCCAAATAACCCTTTTGCATAAAGGAGGGGAGACCCAAAAAATCCGTGCTGAACTCAGCACGGATGACCATATCATATCTGAATAAACCCTAAAGGGGCTTCAATTGATATCCGCAGTTCTTAACTAATTCAACGGATGAAATGAAAATCCATCAAGAAATAAACATATCCCCATACAGAGAATGCCCAAAATTTTACATTTCGATCCATATGAAATTTGGTTAGTTAAGAACGACCACCGACATCAAAATCTCTCCTTTAGATAAGAGTATAGAACAACTATATCCATAAATATGGTCCCAAGTCAAGGCCGAAAAGCGGATACGGTCCCTTGAAAAACTGTGATATGATGGAATTGTGATGCAGTTGCTAATCATTAGTAGATGCTGTCGTCAATCAGGAGAGGAAAAGACACGAGAGGAGTTGTATCCATGGGGAAATTGCTGACACGAAGTGAGGTTCCAATCGAGGCAACCTGGAATCTGGATGATTTGTTTGTCTCGCAAGAAGAATTCGAAGCGGGGTTAAAAGCGCTTGAATCGCAAGCTGCTCAATTAACACGATTCAAAGGTAGGCTGGGAGAGGGTGCATCTGTTCTTCTGGAATGCTTGAATGAACAGGAAGCTTTGATGGAAAGCATCAGCAAAGTTGGAGCGTATGCCAGATTACGGCAATCGGAGGACGGAACCAACCCGGCTAACTTGGCGAATTCGGCCAAAACGGGCGATGTTCTCTCACGCATCCAATCCTCGCTGACGTTTATTGTATCGGAGCTGCTGGACCTCGAAGATGGCGCCATCGAACATTACATAACGAAGGAAGAAGGGCTTGTTCCATATGCCCGAAGCTTGAAATTGTTGCTGGAAACCAAGCCTCACCGCTTGAGCCCTGAGACGGAGAGCGTGCTAGCATCGCTGGGAGAGGTGCTCGGGTCCCCTTACCGCATCTATTTGCGCAGCAAGCTGTCGGATATGACCTTTGACGATATTCGAGTAAATGACGAAACCAAACCGGTCTCGTTCCGTTTGTACGAGAATTCTTACGAAATGTCCGAGGATACGCAGCTTCGACGCGAAGCCTATACTTCCTTCACGAAGTCACTGCAGGGATCGCGCCATACATTTGCAGAGGCTTACGCCACCGAAGTGAAGAAGCAAGTGGTGATGTCCCGGCTTCGCGGGTATGATTCCGTAACGGATATGCTGCTGAAGCCGCAGCAAGTGACCATGGAGATGTACAACAATATCCATGATACCATTCTGACGGAGTTAGCTCCGCATATGCGGAGACTTATGAAGCTAAAGAAGCGTGTGCTTGGGCTGGATCAAATGCTGTTCTGCGATTTGAAAGCGCCGATGGATCCGGATTTCAATCCAAGCGTCACTTATGAAGAAGCTTGCTCCACGATTTCCAGTGCTTTGTCGATTCTGGGTCCTGAATACGGCGAGATCGTTAAATCCACGTTCTCCAAACGCTGGGTGGATTATGCCGATAATATTGGTAAATCTACTGGAGCGTTCTGTTCCTCCGTATACGGAGTACATTCATATATCCTGATGGCATGGGCGGACAATATGCGCAATGCCTTCACGTTAGCGCATGAAGTCGGGCATGCCGGTCATTTGATGCTGGCAGCGAAGAATCAGCGTATCACCAATGCGCGTCCTTCCTTGTATTTTATCGAAGCGCCTTCAACGATGAACGAGTTGCTGCTGGCGGATCACTTGCTCAGTCAATCCGAGGATAAGCGGATGCGGCGCTCTGTTATTCTTCAGCTTCTGAGCACGTATTACCATAACTACGTGACTCACCTTCTGGAAGCGGAAATGCAGCGACGGGTATACCGCCATGCGATGGCTGATGAGCCGATTACCGCAGATAAGCTATCTGAGCTAAAAGGTGCCGTGCTATCCGATTTCTGGGGTGACGCGGTCGAGCTCGATGAAGGAGCGAAGCTGACCTGGATGCGGCAACCGCATTATTATATGGGTCTTTATCCATATACTTATGCCGCAGGATTGACCGCATCAACAGCTGCAGCACAATTGATTCGCGAGGAAGGACAACCGGCTGTAGACCGCTGGCTCCAAGTCCTCAAAGCCGGAGGCAGCAAGAGTCCGCTGGAATTAATGGCTATGGCGGGAGTCGATATGTCCACTCCTGAACCGATCTCCAAAGCGGTAGCTTATGTTGGCTCATTAATTGACGAATTGGAGTCCCTGTACGAGGAATAGTACCATTTGCATATAGGAGAGAAGGGTGGTCAACAGCTCATTTGCTGAAGATTACCCTTTTGTTTGTGGAGGATATAGGAGAGACTCTGAAGTTTATTTGTCCGTGATATCGTCCTGCAGCGTATGGGTCGGGATCGTAAAGTAGAAGGAGGAACCGACATTTTCACGACTCTCGACGCCGATGCCCCCTCCCATCAGCTCGACCAGTTTTTTGCTGATCGCCAGACCCAGTCCCGTACCCCCATATTTGCGATTCAAGGATGGGTGAAGCTGCGAGAAGGAGGTGAACAGCTGATGCTGCTGTTCAGCAGGGATGCCAATTCCTGTATCCCTTACTTGAAAAGCAAGCGTGATTTCCTGGGTGCCCGTCCTGAGCAGTCCCTCGACACTCATCATGATGCTGCCCTCATGTGTGAATTTGATGGCATTGCTGATGAGATTAACAAGCACTTGCCGCAGCCGCAGGGCATCGCCGATGATCACATCGGGTACCGTGGAGGTGTTAATGCTGCAGGATAACGATAACCCTTTTTCTTTGGCTTTGGCCGAGAATAAATCAATAACGACTTCAAGCAAGGAACGTAAATCGATCGGTTCGTGAATGAGTGTCATATTGCCGGTCTCGATTTTGCTGAAATCGAGGATCTCGTTCAGGATGTGCAGCAGCGAGCTACTGCTCTCCATCAAAATATCGGTATAATTCTGTTGGTCCTCGTCAAGCTCGGTCGTTCTTAACAGCTCAATCATCCCGATGATGCCGTTCATCGGGGTGCGGAGTTCGTGGCTCATCATGGTCAGAAACTCCGTTTTCGCTTGATCTGCCCGTTCGGCATTCTCCTTCGCCCGGATGATCTCTTTCTCATCGGTGATATCGCGAAACACCATAACGGCGCCTTTGCGCTCTCCTTGATCCCAGATTGGGTTGACCTGATAATTTGCGAGAAAGCTGGTTCCGTCACCTCGCCAAAGCACAATTTCGGCTCTGGACAGCGGTACTCCTTGTTTGACGGCTCGAACTAGCGGAGAATCATCCCCCCGATAAAAAGTGCCGTCATGGCGAATTTCTTTGATAATCTGGTCGCAAGGTCTTCCGATGGTGGTAGCCGGTTCATAATCCAGCATCGCTGCGCCTGCCGGATTGATAAAAGCGACATGTCCGTGAATGTCCAGTCCGATAATGCCTTCGGATACCGTATTCAGCAAAAGAGTGAGCTCGCGGCTAAGTTTCTTAATCTCTTCCATGGTTCGCATGCGCTCGGTAATGTCCCGGGTAATGCCATAGACGCCGACCACTTCGTCATCCACGAAAATCGGTATGTTGATGGTATTGATGTCGATAGGATGTCCATCCTTATGAATTATCGTCAGATCATAGCTCTGCGGTATGCCTTCTGTCGCCTGATTAAAATGATACAACGTTCGAGCCATGTCATTTTCCGCTACAATCGGTCCGAAATACATTCCGATCAGCTCGTCCAAGGAATAACCCGTCAGGTCCTGTAAATTTTGATTGGCCGTTAAGTAGTCGCCATCCAAATTCATGGAGTATACCGCCGACGGATTATATTCAAATAGAGAACGATATCGCTGCTCGCTTTCTTTAAGTTTAAATTCCATCAGCTTTCGTTCGGAAATGTCGCGGGCAATCGAAATGATTTCGTTCTTTTGGCCGTTCTGCGTGCTAATGTACTTGCAATTGACTTCAAACCAGATGTGCCTGCCATTCTTATGTATATAACGGAAGGTGATCGGTGTGAGCAATTTGCAGTCCAGGCAATTCTTGAAATAGTCCTGAAGCGGTATGATATCCTCAGCGTATACGTAATCGAATATACTGGTGCCAACCATCTCATCCGGACGATATCCAAGCAGTGAATAACAGGAAGGTGAACAATAAAGAAACGTTGAACAGCCTATGGTGCTACTCGATATGAAATCAAGGGAATTTTCGGTTATGAGCTTGTACTTATTTTCATTCTCCAGCGACTGCTGTTCAATCAGCACCTGCTCGGTGATATCTTGCGCCATGCCAACTATCTCCATGGGTCTGCCTTCATTCGTAACGGAGACTTCCCATTGAGCTCGAATGGTTCGGATTTGCTTGTCATGAAGCTGGATCCGGTAGATGATTTCATTCGCCTTCCCTTGAATGGCTCTGCTCACCGCCGCCTCCAGCCGCTCGCGGTCCTCCGGAACGACCAATGACAACAGCGTGTTATGGTTTGGCTCGGTGGCACTGATCTGATATCCGTAAATTCGCCTCATTTCATCGCTGTAGGTTAGCGTATGCGTGATCAAGTCCCAACGCCAGGAGCCGATCTTGGCAATCCGCTGCGCATGGGCCAGTGTATCCTCATCCGTTTTGCGCTTGGTAATATTTCGTCCAATGGCCAGAACCTTATTAATCTCGCCTTGAGCTCCCCGAATCAGCTGAAAAGACGTTTCGAACCATAAATAATGTCCGTCTTTATGGCGAATGCGTCGAACGAAGCTATTTTCCTCTGAAAATAGTTTGCCCGGTTCTTTCATTTGCTCGGAATCGACTTGATGGTAGTAATCGATCCGGTGTTGGCCCGTCATTTCCTCTTGGGTGTATCCCAGTATTTCTGTAGCGGAAGGAGAGATGTATTCAATTATGCCGTCAGCGTTGCTGATGGATATAAGATCTTGTCCGCTTTTGGAGATGAGTGCAAGCAGTTCATCATTCTTAATAATCGGCGGCAATGACGACTCCTCCTGTATGGCCCCAGGTTCAAGACAGCATAATATCCATGGAGCTTCTCCTTGGGAGGGATGCTCAAGCAGGGAAATACGCACAGAGATATGTACTTGATACCCGTCACGGCGGGTAAAATAAGAGTCTCTTTTGAGCGTGGACGTTGCGTCATATGTCAATGATTGCGATATTTGTTGAATCGGTAGGTTGGATAGAACTTGGATTTCGGAAGCTTTGAGCTGAAGCAGTTCTGAACGTTTGGTTTCGGTAAGTTCGCAAAAACGATCATTAACCATCGCCACAGGCTCGTCAACCGCAGAAATCAGGATCGCCCCAATAGGCAATTTATCAAACATTTGTTCCCAGACCCAATGTTCCGCTGTTTGCCTCATGATTATAGTTGCCTCCCTAACTTAAGCTATACCATTCGATCATAGAGGATAAGATCACTCTATCGCAATCGAAAATACCTAAGTATAATTTGAACTTGGAATTAAGGCGCGTAAAAGCCAACCGATAAGAGGAGCATTCTTATGGCTGGCGGTTTAACCTTACAAGTACATCAGATTATTAATGCCATATGTTATTTTTATCATCGTTTTTTATTTGTGCAGCAGTACACGATCGTCGACGTTTTTGTCAAAATAATGCCCGGCATAGGAGCAAGCGGGGATGATTTTCAAATCTTCTTCCCGGGCGTATCCTATTACTTTTCGAATGAGCTCGTCGGCGATTCCTTGCCCTCGTAGGCCAGGTGAGATATAGGTATGATCGATACTAATCACTCCATTTCCTTGAGGCGAGTAGGAGATTTCGGCTACCGTTTTTCTGTCATCTTCAATAAAAAAGCTGCCGGGCTTTGTCTGTATATTTCGTTTGTCCATGTTGTTTAACCCTCCTTCATCTGGTTGTACTATACCCGTATCCGCTATTCATTAAACGGATTTCAGATAGGCGAACACCCTTGACGGGATATTTGCATACAATGCGAATAGAAGAGAACGAAGGAGGAGCATCATGAACAATTATTCAACGCAACCGCAAATGCTGTTTCAATGCGATCACCATCTGGTACATTCCATGAAGAAGCATAGAGAAAGCGCCCATGCTGCTATGAAAAATGTGGTGAATCGCAAGGTAAGAGTGCATACGATGGATGATGAAGCCATCGAAGGAATCGTCATAAACGTAGACGCAAAAAATGTTTACATTCTTGTAGAACAAGGCAACAGAGGTTTCTTCCCCGGATATGCTCCCTTTGTGCCATACGGGCCTAATCCTAATGTAGTATTGCCGCTAGCGTTGTTCAATCTTTTGGCTGTCAGTTTGTTGTGGTAGCAAACGAAGAACCTGCAGTCTGGTCTGCAGGTTCTTTTTTTTGTGGAAATTTTTTTAAAATTACATTTACATACATGCTGTATGTATGTTAAATTGGATTCATCCCAAATAGAGGAGATGTTTTCCATATGAAGCTGCAAGGATTTTATCCTGTGATCATGACAGACGAGATCGCCGAAAGCGCAGAGTTTTACACACGGTTGTTTGGATTTGAGATTGTTTTTGAAGCGGATTGGTATGTAAGCCTGAAGCAGGGAGACCAGGAACAAGGCACTTATGAAATGGCCATTTTGTCCAAAGACCATCCCACGGTACCGTCCGCTTTTCAGAAACCTGTACAGGGATTGATTCTTAATTTTGAGGTGGAGGATGTGGATGCCGAGTATCAAAGGCTGATCATCCACGAAAAGCTGCAGCTTCATCAGGAGATGCGGGACGAGGAATTTGGTCAGCGGCATTTTATTACCAGTGACCCGAATGGAGTACTGATTGACATGATCAAAATCATTCCGCCTTCCCCGACCTTTCTGGAGCAGTATAATGAAGAAGTGTGGTCACCAAACCAGGTTGACTCCAGAGAATGATACATAAGGGAGAACAACGCTAATTATGAGAAGAAGCAAAAGCGAAACCCACGAGACAATACAGCTGCTGCTGAAGGTAGCCAGAACACAATTTACGGAAAAAGGCTATGCCAATGCGGCACTAGAGGAAATTGCCGACGAAGCTAATGTTACTCGCGGCGCGCTGTATCATCACTTTAAGAATAAACTAGGTTTGTTCCTGGCCGTGCTTGAATTAGTACAATCGGAAATTGCACAGCGCGTGGAGACGGAAGCGGGTGCCTCCGAGGATCCCTGGGAGCAGCTCCTGTTTGGCTGCCGGGCTTTCATTGCTGCCGTGGTAGAACCGCAGAATAAGCGAATTATGCTCATTGACGGTCCAAGTGTCGTAGGCTGGGAATCTTGGCGCGAGATGGACGAGTTGCATTCGATGAGTCATCTGCGGGAGCAGTTAACCTTGATGCAGGAGCAGGGAATGATGAAGAGAATCCCCGTTGATGCTATGACCCATGCCTTGTCTGGCGCATTAAATGAATGCTCGCTTTGGGTCGCTCAAATGCCTGCAACCGATAAGGGCATCGAGGAAACGATGGATGTGATTGCCGGCATGTTACAAGGTTTTCGAGTAAGAGACTAAAGGATATGATAAGGTTTACCCCTTCGTCGCTGCCCTTTCGCTCAAGTCGACGAATTTTAAGGAAGCACTCGAATTTACGGTTGAATATGAAGCATATCTTCGGAGTTTGCAGGAGTAGGAAGTAACGATGCAGCGGATGCAGCGCGGAGTTTTCTGCCCATCAAGGAGATGTCTTCGTCCTAGTATAAGATTTCAGATGGTTCATTAGTCTATAAAAAAAGCACCTTGAGCAGGATGAAAATATCCTGGGACAAGGCGCTTTTAACATTTAGATTGAAGACAGCTGATCAACCGTTAGGTCTAACCAGTCTAATTCTTCCCTTGTCAGCTGAATGGTTGAACCCTCATCACAGGATTTTAATTCTTCGGCTGATTGCGCACCGATGAGCGCACAGGTTGGGAAGGGCTGGTTCAGCACGTAAGCGAGCGCAATCTGAATGGCTGTCACATGTTTAGATGCCGCCAGCTGCTTTGCACGCTCTAATCGCTCCCAGTTCTCATCGCTGTAGAACACCCGCACAAGATCCGCATTATCCCGAATTTCAGGCGTGAATCGGCCGGTGAAGAATCCTCTCGCTTGGGAAGACCAGGAGAGCAGCGGGAACTGCTCGGATTCATGCCACGCAATTGTCTCTGCATCGGCAGACACGCAGCCTTTCCAGAACGGCTCGTTTGGCTTGGCCAGACTGAGATTCGGGCTGCTGAAGGAGAAACCGACCAATCCATTCGCTTCGGCATAGGCATTGGCATCCCGGATGCGTTCCCATGTCCAATTGGATACCCCAATGGCGCCAACACTGCCATCGACAATGTATTCGTTCAGAGCCTCAATAACTTCACCTGCCGGAACCTCAGGGTCGTCACGGTGAAGTGCGTACAGATCGATGAAATTCGTTTGCAGTCTTTCGAAGCTCATTGTGATGTCACTCTTGATGTCTTTTTTATTGACGCGCGGGCCGTTCTGATCATGATGGGCACCCTTGGTCAGTATGACGATCTGATCCCGGTTTCCTCTTTCCTGCATGTATCTGCCGATGACTTCTTCGCTTTGACCTCCACAGTAGATGTGGGCGGTATCAACGGAATTGCCGCCAATAGCCAGGTATGCATCCATATTCGCGGCTGCTTTCTCATACGAATCATGATAGAAGTAGTCCGTTCCTTTCATTAGCGCTGAGACGGGTTTGTTTAATCCCTTGATTGATATATATTTCATATTCATATCCTCCTTGGGTGTATTTACAATACAATTCGCTTCCGTTCATGGGCAGATTGCAGGCAGGCGTCAATGACTTTCATGTTGTGAATGGCATCCTCTGCGGAGTAGCGGAGAGGTTTGTTGTTCAAAATAGCTTCGGCCATGTGGTCGCCTTGTTCGCTGTATGCGTTTGCACGAGAAACCTCGATTTCTTTACGTCCTTCGTCGGTCGTTAAGAAGAAGTTCGCTCCGTCCTCAGGCAGGCTATAGGCGTAAGGGACTTCAATCAGACCATCCGTACCCACAATTTCAAGAGGGTTGCGATAAGCCGCCCACATTCCGCAATCAAATGTCAGGGCTACATTGCCTTCAAATTCGACTAATCCGGATGCCATCATGTCGACATGGTCATGCTCAGGGGAGAAGAAGGCTTGAACGGTAACAGCTTCCGGCTCTTTATCCAGCAGGATGCGCGCGGCATTGATTGGATAACAGCCGACATCATAAATCGAGCCGCCGCCCCAATCCTTGCGGAAACGGACATTCCCGTGATTGGCGGAGCTGTTGAAGGTAAACGCGCTGCGTATGCCCCGAATGTCCCCGATGGCACCGGAGTCGATCATTTCCTTCATCAAGTCATACCGCGGGTGATAGCGATACATAAAGGCTTCAGCCAGCACTACGCCGGCTTTAGCTGCTGCTTCAGCCATTTCAGCTGCTTCTGCTTCCGTCAGCGCAAGCGGTTTTTCGCATAGAATGTGTTTACCGGCTTCCGCCGCCCGGATGCTCCATTCTTTATGTAGATGGTTAGGGAGCGGAATATAGATAGCATCTATAGAAGAATCCTCGAGCAAGGACTCGTAACTGCCGTATGCAGTCGGAATATTCAGTTCCTCTGCCGATTGCGCTGCCTTTGCCTGGTCGCGGCTCGCAATGGCAACGACATCATTGAGACGGGATTGCTGTAAACCAGGTATGACCGAGCGTTTGGCAATGCTGGCGCAGCCAAGGATTCCCCAACGAAGTTTTTGAGTCATGTTCATCAGCTCCTATACAACTTATTAAGATTATATTGCGATTATAAAAGACAAGAATTAAAATTGATATAATATTATTTTGTAGTCTAATACAACAATATTGTCATTTGAGGAGTATTATGATGAAACGACAAAGTCATCTGTTAACCCTTCCGCAAATGCCATTCTTCTGCCTGCCCGAATCAGTAGGGATATACCGGGATGAACTGGACCATACCGTTATGCGGGCAGCCGGGTCTCTGAACAATTTCAATATTCATTATGTGGCTTCCGGTAAAGGGTATGTTGAAATCGAAAATGTAGTTCATACGCTTGGCCCAGGTGAAGCCGTGCTATATTTTCCTATGCAGGCTCAGCGTTATTACACCAGCGAGGACGATCCGTGGGATGTACGGTGGTTCCACTTTTATGGCAGCGGTCTGCAGAACTATTTCATCGAACGTGGATTTCATAAAAGCCAGCTGTGGAGCATTCGGCAACCGTCAGCCTTTGAGGAAGCGCATGAAGCGCTGTTATGTGAGGCGGAGACCCACCGGATGCTCAAGCCAGCGCAGCTGTCCACGCTAACGTATTCCTTGTTAGCCGTATTCGTGGAGCAGGCGTCCGCATTATCGGACAATAAATCGAACAACTCGGCCAACCGGATTCTTGAACTGCTGCCGATCATGCAGCAGGAAGCGGCACAGCCGTTTATTTTGGAGGAGTGGGCGGACAGACTTGGCGTAACCACCTACTATTTCTGCAAATTATTCCGCAATGTCATGGAGATGACCCCGATGGATTTTGTGACGCGCTGCCGTCTTCAGATGGCAAAGCAGTGGCTGCTCGACCATAAAGAAAAAACCATCGGACAAATTGCAGTGGAAGCGGGCTATCCGAGCGTCAGTTACTTTAACAAGCGATTTATGGAGCATGAAGGCATGACACCATCTTCCTATCGTCGCTTATATGGGGTATAGTTATGGATATCACGTCGCCAGGTCAGGTGAGAACTCGACTTAGGTCCAGGTTCTATTCACACCTATAGTCGGTTATGGAAACGGCTTGCCTCTACTACAATGGAATTAACGAAGGATTTGACGAAATCCGGATTCAATGAAATATGTAATCAATGTATGTGGGGGAAAGCCAAATGTCCGATAACCAAAATATATATGTTCTACTGACCGATACGGGTACGATGTTTACCAAACTGATTAAACGAATTACTGCCGCGCCTTATAATCATGCTTCGCTGGCGCTGGACGAGAACTTGAATGAAGTGTTCAGTTTTGGCCGCAAATGCGCCAACAATCCCTGGGTTGGGGGATTTGTTGAGGAAGATGTATACGAAGGAACCTTCCGTCACTTTCCAGGTACACGCTGTGCTCTGCTCCGACTCGAGGTCACAAGGGATCAATTTGAGGAGGCAAGAAGCGTGATTCAAAATTATAAGGATGAAGAGGATGCTTACGGGTACAATCTCATCGGTATGTTTGGCGTGCTGATGGGACTTGATATTATGAGAGAAAGATCCTACTTCTGTTCACAATTCGTAGCGGAAGCGATGAAGCAAAGCAGAATCCATCTATGGAATCGCCCTTCCTCCGCAGTAACTCCGAATGATTTCTTTCAGCATCCGGCATTCGAGGTTATTTATGAAGGCATGTTATATGACTATCCATTGCTTGATCAATCCAGGTTGGCTGGATTCCAATACCCGTTACAAACGGCTTCAAGTTGAGTTGACTTTTGAGTTGATTTGTTGCATATCGAACCATAACTTCTGCCCTCGGCAGAAGTTGTTTTTGTTTGGTGGGATTATTGAAAGCGTCATTTTAATTGCGCATTTGCTCGTGCAATGATCGACTCGATTTTTTGTTCGTGATTGTAAATGCTTTTCTTTTTCGTCAGGATCTGACCGGAGAGCGTCAGCAGCCTGGAAAGGGTATCGCTGGTTCTGGCCGATTCATTCGCCTTTACTGCTGCTTTGAAATTTTTCCACTCGGTTGTCATCAGTTTATTGGGAGTTGAGATTGCGCTTTTATCGCCCTTGATCTTACTTTTGTAGGATTCAATCTCGGACAGGATAGAGCGGACCTTAGCCGCTTTGGAAGTTTTCTCTTTCTTGGCTGCCGTAAGTGCCGCCTGCTTATTTCGGATATCCTCACGTCCCAGGGTAACCAGGATCTTCATGCCACCGGCCTGTGACTGCAGCATCTTGGAGAGCGTTTTGTCTTTGAGTTTCTTAGCAACGGCGATTTGCTTATTGAGAGCGGTATAGGTATTAAACAGCGGCTGGTACTTAGTTTTGGCTGCTTGGAGCTGATCCTCCAGCTTGCGGATTTTGTCCTTATCGATTTCGCTGATTCTTTTGCGGGTTTCCGAGGCTTTGGCTTCATTGGCATAACGAAGGGAAGAGATTCGATCATCCCAATCCATCGCTTGCTTTCGTTCCGATTTAAAATTATCGTACTGATTGATGAGTTTGGTACGTACGGTTCCACCGGCCCGGTCCGCCGTGGCATTCAATTGGGCTTGGACCGTATCGGTGAACTCGATCGCAGCTGCATTCGCGAAAGGTATGGGGATTAAAGTGAGAAATAGCGCCATAACAAGGGATGAGGTCAGTAATCTTCTAAACATAAACATCGCTCCTTAACATAACGAATAATCATCATGAGCGGCAGTTGCATCATGACAGGAAGGCCGGACTCACGACAAAAAGCACCCGTTAGAAAGGCGCATTCAACGCCAGACTTACGGGTGCTTCCTTCGTAAGAGCTCCGATTCACTTTTTGTAAATATACAGGTGAATTTTGGTTTTGTCAAACACTTATTCCCCTGAAATGAGTGAGAATCCTCCAAGAATGGTCTTCCAAGCCTCCAAATCCCCCTCCCATGTGGGCCCTTTCGGTATTTGCTTGATGAGCACCTGATTCGAGAAAGAAGGAAGAGTAACAATACTTGGACTGCTGCTAAGCATGACAAATAACAGGGTTACGTTCGGATTGGAGTAAGTTTCGTGAATAACCTGATCAATCGTCTCAGCATCTTTTTTATGCGGGATGATCCGCACGAGCAGCGTCTTTTGTTCAGAATTCAAGCAGCGGTTAAAGCGCTCGATTCTTCGATCCAGCCGTTCACGAAAAGCGGGGTAGTCATATAGCGGCTGCTCTTCCGGATTGTTCTTGAAATCATGGAAGGATAAACAGGAGGATCGTTTGTCGCGTACATAATAACAGTTCACGGATTTACCATAAATGTCCAGGTTATCCCGGAGCATGAAATCGTTGATTTGATGTTTAATGACTTTGCAAAATTCACGGGTTGAAGCGAAGTTGAACCAGTCCCACGGACCTGCTGCATGACGCAGCTTGTTTCTTCTTAGCTGGGCGGCAACCTGACAGTTGTAACCCAGACTGAAAATGGCATCAAACTCCATAGGGGTTGTCATGCTACCAGACCTCCTTGAATCTATCATTAGATATCATATGCAAATTGATAGAGTTGGTATGGAGTAGTGACCAAGGAAAGATGTGGGAGAGCATAGCCACTGTTTAAGCTTAACGGTTGGGAGGAGGGGAGTATTTAGGCGCCTTCTATAGGTGCAAACAACATGTGAATCCTCCTCTGCTTCTATATCATTGTATTTTTCGTCTTCCGCATCCGTATGTTATATTAAAATCAGAATATTCAAAGGAGGATTATTGCATGCGGCAAAAAAGATGGATTTGGGTACAAAATTTGAGGGAAATCGCATCATTGACCCTATAAACTGCGTATTCCCCTAAATTTACGGGGGCAACTACCAAGTGGAAGAGATTACTCAACCAAATCAAAAATTACGGATTACAAATTTGAAAGGCACGTTTGCCTGGCTGGGATTTTTGGTGTTTTACAGCGTATTGAATGAAACCGTGTTTAATGTGGCACTGCCGGATATCGCCAGACAATTTCATGTGGCGCCATCGACAGCCAATTGGGTCAATACAGGCTTTATGCTGTCATTTGCCATAGGTTCGTTTGTGTACGGAAAAATATCGGATCTGTACGGGATCAAAAAAATGCTCATCATAGGCATCGTAACGTACGGCAGTGGGTCTATGCTGGGATTAGCGGCACATGCCTATTTACCTGCTGTGATTGCGGCAAGATTTATTCAGGGGGCGGGAGCCTCTGCCATTCCTGCGCTGGTCATGGTCATGATTGTGCGTTATTTCGATGCAAAATCTCGCGGAAGAGCTTTTGGTCTTATAGGATCACTGGTTGCAACGGGCGAAGGAATCGGGCCTGTCATCGGAGGCGTCGTTGCCCATTATGTGCACTGGTCTGTGTTGTTTGTTTTTCCTCTTATGACGCTTGCAACGATTCCGTTCTTTTTAAAAGTGCTGCCGGATGAAGCCGAACAGAAAGGGAACATTGATGTTATTGGGGCGGCTCTGCTCTCCGTTGACGTAGTGCTATTTACCTTGTTTACGACCCATGAACATTGGATGTATCTGGCTGGCTGTTTAGCAGCGCTCGTATTATTCGCCACACGTATCAAGCGGGCCCCCAATCCATTTATCGAACCCTATTTATTCGTAAGGAAGAAGTTCATCGCCGGAACGATCACGGGCTGCGTCATTTTGGGCATTGCAGCCGGATTTCTGTCCATGGTGCCTTATCTGATGAGAAGCGTCCATCATCTGTCAACGGGCATGATTGGCGCGGGTATTATATATATTCCCTGGTGCCATGAGCGTCATGCTGTTTGGCATGTTAGGGGGGTTACTCGTCGATAAGAATGGTCATCATTTTGTGTTCTATATAGGAGCCTTGATGATTATCGGTGGTTTTTTAACCATGGCTATGCTGGCGGATCAATCACCTTGGATTGTAACAGCTATGTTGATTTTTGTATTTGGAGGCCTTTCTTTTGTGAAGACGGTGATATCAACGGTCGTTTCCGATTCTCTGGAAGAGAAAGAAGCAGGAGCAGGGATGGGAATGCTTAATTTTGCATGTTTCTTATCGGAAGGGATCGGAGTCGCAATTGTAGGAGGCTTGCTTTCCAGACGATGGCTGGATTTCCCGCTTCTTCCGATGTTATGGAATGCTGAGGCAGACTTGTACAGCAACTTGCTACTTCTGTTTTCGTTGGTTATCGTAGCTGGAAGTATGATCTATACATTGGCTTATACCGGAAAAAGAAGCAGACGAATCTAACGCATAGAAGCACATATGTGATCCAAATCCCGCTCTCTCTTGTAACAACGGAGAGAGCGGGATTTTTGGATTACAAGCCTTTTATACGTCATGGTTAGCTGCCACTTCTGTATTGACTAACTCACGATTAACGCCTATATTGTACGAATAATAAATGGAAGGAGTTGTATTATTTAAAGAAAAACTGCATTCCAGTCTAATTTGCTGCCAGAACTAAATATTGGGGGAGAGCAATGAGGCGCAAACGAACCAATTCTCGCTTGTTCTATCAATTTCTACTGTCGCATGTACTGATTTTTGCCATACCGTTCATCATACTTAGCAGTGTCGTGTATTATAATGCGGTCGTACGGTTCAAAAGTGAAATTGAGGCATCCAATGTATACAAGCTGAACCAGGTTAAGAATACGTTCGACTTATTGGCACGCGGTCTGGACAACACGGCTTCAAGGATTTCGATTGACTCCGAATTGACTCCATTCGTAGTGAAGAGCGGGAAATACAAGGAAATTGAAGCGGTGGATGAGCTGGGCAAATATAAGGCAAATAATACAATAGTCGATGAAGTTGCGCTTTATTTTCATGGGGATGAGCGGCTGTATACTTCGTCCGGAATCAACTCGTTCGATACATTTGCAAAGCGTGTATACGGATTTAATGACCTGGACGGGATTCGCCTGGACGAGGAAATGAGCCGACTTAAGATCCCTGAAATCCGTCGTATCCAGACTACGGTCACGGGCAGCAGCCAACAGCAAAACGTGCTGATGTATATGTTCCCGATTCCACGCAATAGCCAATCGCCTTACGGCACGGTTAGCTTCTTCATTCGTGAATCGATGCTGACCGACCTGGTTGGTCCTATTTTAGGGGACTTTAATGGTAGCGTTTACATCTTGGATTCCAAGGACAGCATTCTGGCTTCAAGAAGCCACGAGAACGACCTGACAGAACAGGATGCTAAACAGTTACTTGTCTCCGAGACCCAGGATGGCATTCATGATGCCAAGCTAGGGGGCGAACATTATTCTCTAATGCAGGCTAAATCAAAATGGACGGGTTGGTCTTATGTTATCGTTATGCCAACCGACCAGTTTTTGGGAAGGGTACTGGAAATGCGGACCTTTGTATTGCTCATTTGTGGTGCAGTTGTCGCCTTCGGGATTCTGATCGCCGTACTGCTCTCGACTAGACAATACCGTCCGATCCGGAACATCGCAGACTATGTACGGACTTTACAGGTATGGACGCATGGAAACGATGATCGCCGCCATAATGAACTCGACTTGATCCGCGATTCGGTTCAGGCGACGCGCGACCTGATGAAGAGAATCGATGAACAGCGTCCGATTGTGCGTGAGCAGTTTTTCGTCCGACTGATATTAGGTTTAATCAAGGATGAGGAGGAGACGATAGCTTTTTTGTCTCGGGAAAATTTGTCGCTTCCCGAAGAGAGCTGCTTTGTGACTGTTATCCCGATGGACGGGAGTGAGTACATATCCAGGCAGAACCGGGAAGAGCTGCTGCGGCTGCTGTCCGAGATATCCATGACGGATGCGGTTGGGTATGGAGTAGAACTCATACCAGATCAGTCCCTCGCCATCCTGATTAGCACGGGCTGCAACGAATCCTGTCTGCGCCAAGTCCAAGAGGAAATTGCAGGCGAAATTGCTCGGCTGTTCGAGCATTGCTGCGGATTTCGGCCAACGGTCGGCGTGGGCAGCCCGGTATCCGGGCTGATTCATGCGAATCGGTCTTACATTGAAGCTTCAGCTGCTATGGAGCAAAGTGGTCGGATTCGCAAAGGGGAGATCGTATATTTCGCTGATATGTCCGAATGGCAGGAAGGCAGTGAGTGGTACCCGATCGAAGAGCAAATCCGCCTTGTGCAAAGCATGAAGCAGGGAAACAATGAAGCAGCCAAAACCGCGCTGGTTAACATCATGCACGATTTAGAAGGAAAAGAAGTATCCTTGTTTTACTTCCGCTGTATGAGTTTTGATCTGATCAACACGTTCCTTAGAACGATGAATGAACTGAAACTGAGTATTCCTCAAGAGTATCGGAGCCATTTGGCGGAATTTACGACCTTGAAACAACTGGATGCCGGGATGACCGGACTCATTGACCTCATATGCGATTATGTGCAGGCAAATAAAGAAAGCAAGAACACCGCCATGGGAGCAGAGATTTTCCAATATATTGAGCAGCACTACCAGGAATATGACCTGAATTTGGAGAAAATCGCCGATCACTTCCAGATGTCCATTTCCTATTTCAGCCGTTACATGAAGGACCAGACGGGTTATACGTTCACCGAATATGTTACCCATCTTCGCATGGAGGAGGTCAAACGGCTGTTAAAGCACAGCGATCTGGCGATTAAAGATATTGTTGCCAGCGTTGGCTATTCGGACGTCTCCAATCTTATGCGCAAATTTAAAAATACAGAAGGTATAACGCTTGGGCAATACCGGAAACTGTATTCGTGAGTACAGAGCTATAAATCTTCGTATAATTTTTCGATAAAACGCGTGTTTCTACTCGAAATCTTCGATTCGAGAGAACGCGCTTTTTTTGTCCATTAGCTTGGGGTGGGGAAGAGGTAATCCTTAATAAGGAGGGCTGATACAGAATTGTAAAGAATCGACAAGCCACAGCAAGAATAACAAATTTACACGAATCCGCCTTGTCATGGCAGGTAATGTAAAAAGTAACAACCACAGAACAATATCTACAGATTTACGATTACATTTTCGAACAGATAGCATGAGATTTATTAACTGTGGTTCACAAGTTCAATTTGAGAAAGGGGATAAGTTCATGACAGCCAAGACACTGCTTGCTGCCAAAAGTGCGGGGGGCGGGCTCAGGAAAAGCAGATGGAGGTCGGTTTTCAAAAATTGGGAATTGTATATATTCGTTCTGCCCACGATGGCCTATTTTATTGTATTTCATTACTTCCCGCTGTATGGCCTGCAGATTGCCTTCAGGGATTATGCCCCCAGTTCGGGGATATGGAACAGCCCTTGGGTCGGTCTTGAGCATTTAAGGCGTTTTTTCGATTCTTATTATTTTTGGGATTTGATATGGAACACGATTGGCATCAGCTTGTATGAAATGATCGTTGGGTTTCCGATCCCGATTATTATCGCGTTAGCGCTTAATGAGCTGAAGAACGGGGCGTTCAAGAAGTGGGTGCAGACCGTAACGTATGCGCCCCACTTTATATCCGTCGTCGTCATGAGCGGCATGATTATCGCCTTTCTGTCTCCGGGAACCGGTTTAGTCAATTTGGCCATCAAGGCTTTGGGTGGAGAACCTGTACAATTTCTGGGCGAGCCGGGCTGGTTCAAGTCTGTGTTTGTACTCTCCGGTGTATGGCAAAGTATGGGCTGGGGGACGATTATTTACCTGGCGGCGCTGGCTGGAGTCGATCCCCAGCAGCATGAAGCGGCGATGATTGACGGAGCCACCCGGATGAAGCGCATATGGCATATCAATCTTCCGAGCATCCTGCCTACGATGGTGATCTTGCTCATTCTGAACGTAGGGAGCTTTATGTCCGTCGGGTTTGAAAAAGTATTCCTGCTGCAAAATCCACTGAATTTGGAGTCGTCAGACGTTATCTCCACATACGTATACCGAAGCGGGCTTGTGCAAGGCCAGTTCAGCTTCTCGGCTGCGATTGGCTTGTTTAACTCGGTCATTAATTTCATACTGCTGCTTACCGTTAACCGGATCGCCAAGAGAGTAAACGAGACAAGTCTATGGTAGAGGAAGGTGGATAACAACCATGAAAAGGAAACTTAGATCGGACAGAGTGTTCGAAATCATCAATTTCATATTTCTGTTCTTCATCCTGATCATCGTCTTATACCCGCTCGTATACGTTATCAGTGCTTCTATCAGTGATCCTGTCTATGTGAATCAGGGGACGATGTGGCTTTATCCCAGAGGTATTACGTTTGAAGGGTATCAGCGGGTGTTTCAAAATCCGGAGATTTGGTCCGGTTACAGAAACACGATTTTGTATACGGTTGCAGGAACAGCCATCAACCTGCTGTTTACGGTTCCAGGGGCCTATGCGCTCTCCCGCAAAGATTTGAAAGGCCGCGGGATCATGATGGGTTTGATCGTGTTCACGATGTTTTTCGGAGGCGGGCTGATTCCATCCTTCCTGCTCGTCAGCTGGCTTGGAATGCTGAACACCGTGTGGGCGCTGCTGATTCCTAATGCAGTTGCAGTCTATAACCTGATTATTTGCCGCACATTTTTTCAAACCAATATTCCGAAAGAGCTCCAGGAATCCGCCGAAATCGATGGCTGCTCCAATACCGTTCTGTTTCTGAAAATCGTGCTTCCGCTCTCTGCTCCGATCATCGCGGTCATGGCCCTTTATTATGGGGTGACTCACTGGAACAGTTACTTTAGTGCCATCATTTACTTGAAGGACCGCAGCTTGTATCCGCTTCAATTAATATTGCGTGAAATACTTGTACAGAATCAGATGAACGATACGATGCTGATGACCGGAGACGACATGGAAGCAATGGCCAAACAGGCCCGGATTGCCGACATCATCAAGTATGCCGTCATGATCGTATCCAGCTTGCCGATTATCGTCATCTATCCGTTTATGCAGCGCTTTTTCATGAAAGGTGTGCTGATTGGCTCCGTCAAGGGTTAACGGGACATCTGGAATTTCACAATGATGAACAATATAAGCTCATAGAGAGGGGAAATAAAGAAATGAAAAAATGGTTAAAAAGCAGTTTCTGTATCATTATAAGCAGCGCAATTCTGTTAGCCGGCTGCAGCGCGGGCAATAAAGTGAATCATGCTGGGAATGAGAGTGGGGGAGAACCGAAAAATTTCAATACCAGCGGCTACCCGATTGTAGGTGAAAAAATCACGTTGACGATGATGGGAGCGAAAGCGGCCATTCACGGGCCTTGGGAGGACATGGTATTATTTAAGGAAATGGAAGAAATGACAAATATCCATTTTAATTTCAATACGCCTCCAGCAGCTAACTATCAAGAGTCTAAGAATTTGGCGTTCGCAAGCCAGCAATTGCCGGATGTGTTTTTCAATGCTGGTCTTACACCTGACGATGAAGTTACATACGGCGGCCAAGGTTATCTGGTTCCGCTAGAAGGATTGATCGAGGAGTACGCGCCGAATTTCAATAAGCTCATGAAGGATAATCCGGATATCAAAAAGTCGATCACCACCGTGGACGGGCATATCTACTCCCTTCCGCTCATTATCGATGAGCCTCGTGCGTTTGTTCCGAGCAGACTGTGGCTGAACGGGGATTGGATGGAGAGTTTGGGGATTATGACGGAGCCAACGACTACGGATGAACTGTATGAGCTGCTGAAGCGGTTCAAGAACGAAGACCCCAACAAGAACGGCAAGAATGATGAAATTCCGATATCCAGTGAGAAACTGGGAGGCTTCCAGAGTGTGCTGCTGCCAGCATTCGGCTTGCTTGGCCGTGAAGTGGAGGTAAAGGACGGGAAGGTCCGCTTTAATCCGGTGCAGGATCAGTACAAGGAATATCTCGCTTACTTAAACAAACTGTTCACAGAGAAGCTGATGGATGAGGAAACCTTTGTACAGACGTCCCAGCAAATGACGGCCAAAGGCAATTCGAACCAAATCGGTGCTTTCCCACATTCATCTCCAGATCTCGTCCTGAAGGTGGATAAACCGGAAGACAATTTGAAGCACCCCATGCTTGGGACGCTGACCAGTCCGGTCAACAGCGAGAAGCTGGCGATGAAATCATCGAAAATTCGCCGCGGTACATTCGCGATTTCGAGTCAGAATAAGTATCCTGAGGCAACGATGCGGTGGGTCGATTATTTGTACTCCTCCGAAGGCAGCAAGCTCGGGATTTACGGAAACAGCATCAAATGGCTGGATGACGCCAAAACGAAGTGGGAGTTCGATTTTCCTGAAGGAATGAACAGTGAGGAATATCGGGCGAAGTTAACCCCGGACTGTGGCGGACAGCTGCCATTGATCAAGGAAAGAAAATTTGACGCTATGCGTGATAACGGCAAAGGGCCGGATTATAACAAAATGGTGGACGAGAAGTTGAACCCTCATGCGGTGCAGCCATACCCCGATGTGTATTTCAGCAATGATGAGCAAAAAAGGCTGAATATCATTAAGACGGACATTAAAACCTATGTCGATCAAATGGAAGCGAAGTTTGTTGTTGGTCAGGAGCCGCTCACGAAGTGGGACGATTATGTGAAGATGATTAACAAGATGGGTCTCGATGAAATGCTGAAGATTTATCAGGATGCCTATGACCGCTGGAACAAGTTGGAATAATCAAGAAGCTTGCTCCAGCAGATAATTGGGAGGGTACTTTTGGCACGCGCTGTGCGCTGCTTCGTCTCGAGGTCACCCGGCAGCAATACGAGGCGGCAAGACGCGTCATTCAGCATGACCAGGATGAAGAGAATCCGATTCACTTTTTTGTGGAAAATACAGGAGGATTTTGGTTTTGTCAAACGTTTATTTCCCTGAAATGAGCGAAAATCCTCCGAGAATAGACTTCCATGCGTCCAAATCATCCTCCTAGGTGGACCCCTTCGGTATATCCAGCAGAACCATGATTCATGATTTTATTTCAGGTTAATTTATTTAGTGTCACGGAAGTATTTCCATACCGGATTGGCTACCATAAGGCTAGTCGAGTGCGATCGGCACCCGTATTATAAAATGACTACCATTCTGGAGGGATAAACATGTTTCACTATACGGTAGAAACGGATAAGTCAGTAGACGATGCCATTGCTGCTTTGGAACAAGCGTTGGCCGAAGAGAAGTTCGGTTTGCTGTGGCGATTCAGCATTCAGGACAAATTGAATGAGAAGGGCATCGAGTTTGATCAGAAGTACGAAATACTGGAGGTATGTAATCCGGTTGAGGCGAAAAAAGTGTTGAGCGAGAATGACTTGGCCGGGTATTTCCTGCCTTGTAAAATCGCCGTTTATGAGTTTGAAGAGGGAACGAAGATCGGACTCCCGAGGCCCACGGCGCTTATGGGCATGGTGGAGAATGAATCCTTTGAATCCCTGCGGGGCATTGCCCAGGATGTGGAGAAACGGCTTATCGCTAGTATCGATAACAGCAAATAAATTCTCGCATTTGGCGTGAGTGAAAAAGGATGCCGACACGTTTGTGCTCTGAACGATCAAGTTGATTACATCCATAACATTATACAAAAAGAAGCCACCTTCTAAAGGCTCTGACAGAAGGTGAAGCCTCTTCTGCTTCTATATAAAGGGTTACAACCTGCAGGCTCACATGTTGCTCCATTTATCAGCGGTTTACGGTCTTTTCCTGTGGCGTACATTCGTTGACAGAACATGGGTCTGGTGGTATCCTCCAATCAAAGACGGGGTTTATCCGGGATCAAATGAATCAATCCGTATTGTCCCCTTGGCGAGGGAGTAAGCTCTCCCAAGCGGAACGGTTACGGCTGCCATTTCTCAAATACCGTAAGCCTGAAGCTCTTCGCATGAAGAGTTTTTTCTTTTATATTACAACGAAAAGAATGTGATGACAGATGTTGGTTCGATTACGAACCCAAATGAACGGCTTGCTTCAACAGCATTTATCCGGGGAGTCGATGGACTACCGGCAGATTTTCGCTTTATTTTTCCCGATATTGATCGACCAGGCATTCATCATCGGGTTGAACCTGGTCAACACGGCCATGATCAGTTCTTCGGGCGTATCGGCGGTCAGCGCCGTGAACATGGTGGACTCCCTGAACATCTTCCTGATCAATGTGTTTGTGGCGGTGGCAACCGGGGGCACCGTCGTTGTCGCGCAGTATAAGGGAAGCGGCAATGCCTTGATGGTATCCCGCGCTTCTGCGGCCACCGTTACATCGGTGGCGATGATCGCTTTAGCGATCGCGCTGCTGATTATTGGGCTTCACCAGCCGGTGCTGAATCTGTTATTTGGCTCAGCGTCACCCGAGGTGCTGGAGAGTGCGCGAGTGTATCTGATCGGAAGCAGTACTTCCTTTATCGGAATTGCAATCGTGCAGGCCGTTTGCGGCGCACTGCGGGGAATCGGCAAGACCCGGGCTTCACTGGCATTGTCGTTAATTATGAACCTGCTCTACGTTCTGCTCAACATCGTATTCATCACCCTGCTGAATATGGGCGTTATGGGCATGACGCTGGCGGTTAACATCGCCCGCTTTGCCGGTGCGGCCTGCGCACTCTACTATCTGTTCAGAGTGGATGCCACGCTGCATATCCGCCTGCGGGATCTGTTTCACTTCCCGATATCCATGCTGCGCAAAATCATGTTTATCGGGCTTCCGTTTGCAGCCGAACAGATGTTTTTTAACGGGGGAAAGCTCTTAACTCAAGTGTTTATTGTTAGCCTGGGTACGTACGCTATTGCAACGAATGCGATCGGATCTTCACTTGCGGCCGTCTTCCAAATTCCAGCCAGCGCGTTGTCCTTAACGATTGTGACTGTGGTCGGTCAATGCATCGGTCGCGGTAATATAGCGGATGCGCGCAAGTTCATCAAATCTTTTCTATGGCTGGGCGCTTTCTCGCTGGCCCTGATGGGTTTGATTCTAATGCCGCTGTACCGGCCGCTGGTCGGGTTGTTCAACCCGCCTCCGGAAATCGTGAATGATTTGTTCGTGGTACTGTTGATCAACACCATCGTACAGGTTCCGCTATGGTCGTTAAGCTTTATTCTGCCTTCTGCGCTGCGTGCGGCAGGCGACTCGCGTTTTACCTCGATCACTTCGATGCTGACCATGTGGCTGTTCCGGGTGATTCTCGGTTATATTATGGGGATTGTTCTGGGTTGGAGCATTCTCGGCGTATGGCTGGCCATGAACTGTGAATGGGGCGTAAGGGGAGCGGTCTTCCTATGGCGCTTCCGCGGCAAGAAATGGTATGCGCACAAGCTGATTTAAGCCATTATTTATTTCATATAATGCAGAAAAGCCCCGGATTTCCTTGGGGCTTTTTGCATGTTGTTTTTTATTGCAAGCAGCATGTCCATCGATTCCAGACAGATTTAGTTAGGAGCGATTATGATGGCTTATAAACCGCGGCGTATGTTTTCCAGCCGCCGTCCAGGTTCTTCACCCGGAATCCATGCTCGGCCAAAATACGAGCCGCCAAATATCCGCGCAGCCCAACCTGGCAAGTCACGTACAGCGTCTCATTCTCTGGCAATTCCGTCAGTCGGCTGCGCAGATCGTTGAGCGGAATGTTGATGGAACCTGGGATATAACCTGCTTCCCGTTCCTTAGGCTCGCGGACGTCGATCAAGGTTGCGCCGTTTTCAACCAGATCGTCGATTTCATGCCATTGTACCGTTTCAACCAAGCCATCCAAGATGTTGGTGGCAACATATCCGGCATAGTTTACCGGGTCCTTGGCAGAGGAATAAGGGGGCGCGTAGGAGAGCTCCAGTTCCGTCAAGTCCCATACGGTGAGATTTCCCTTGATCGCTGTAGCCATGACATCGATTCGTTTATCCACGCCATCTACTCCAATAGCTTGCGCCCCATAGATTTGACCTGTTTCCGGATGGAATAACAGCTTCAAGGAAATGGGATACGCTCCGGGGTAATACCCGGCATGCGACGAGGGGTGAATATGGATAGCTTGATAAGGTGCACGTATCTGCTTGAGACGTTTTTCATTGATACCCGTAGCCGCGACCGTCAGATCAAAGACTTTGGCGATCGACGAACCGAGCGTGCCTTTGTAGCTATTGTTTTTCCCATAGATATGATCTGCAACAAGTCGTCCCTGCCGGTTGGCAGGACCCGCGAGCGGAATAAAGGCCTGGCTCTGCATAACGAAATCCTTCACTTCGATGGCATCGCCGATCGCATAGATGTTCGGGTCAGCGGTCTGCAAATACTCATTCACCTGAATTCCCCCGCGATCATTGACGGGAAGACCTGCGTCTACCGCGAGCGAATTCTCGGGACGGACGCCAATCGATAGCAAAATCATATCAGTTGATATTTGGTCGCCACTGGAGAGTTCGATTCGTTGGCCGCCGTCATGAAAAGCTTGAACACCGTCCTTCAGAATCAAACGAACGCCTTTTTGCTGAAGATGCGAGTGCACGATAGCGGCCATCTCATAGTCGAGTGGTGCCATAACTTGGTTCGCCATTTCAATGACCGTAACGTGAACGCCGCGATCGGCCAGATTCTCCGCCATCTCAAGTCCGATAAACCCGCCGCCAACAACAACGGCTTCCTTCGGGTTGTCATCATCTACAAATTGCTTGATTCGGTCCGTGTCCGGGATATTGCGCAATGTGAATACGTTGCGAGATTCCGACAGGCCGGGAATATCCGGCACAATCGGCTTCGCTCCGGGCGACAGGATCAGGTAATCATAACTCTCCGTGTAGGTTTCTCCGGTTTTAAGGTTTTTAATCGTAACCATCTTCTCATCACGCTGAATGGACGTAACTTCACTTAGATTCCGTATATCCAGCTGATATCGGCTGCTGAGGCCGGGTACGGTTTGAACCATTAGTTTATTGCGATCCTGTATAGTTTCTCCTATATAATAGGGCAGGCCGCAGTTGGCAAACGAAATATATTCACCGCGTTCTACTAAAATAATGGTAGAGCTCTCATCCAATCTCCGTAGTCTGGCTGCTGCCGAGGCCCCTCCAGCTACGCCGCCGACAATGACGATTTTTTTGCTCATGGTCTATTCCTCCCTGAATTGGCGTATATTATGAATTGAATTTGTATACCCTATGGGGTATCATAACATATAGCAGCCATGCTGTGTGTGACAAATATCAAACAGGATAAAACAAGTGGTGAACAGACTAGTCGTTATGGATATGTGGCATCACACACTTGACAATATACCCTATGGGGTATATATTAATATCATGTAAAACAATATGGATTCTAGGTTAAATATAATAACAAAGTATATGGACAGGAGGGATTCGAGATGGATTACAATGATCAGATGAAGAATCGGGTGAAACGCATCGAAGGTCAGCTGCGCGGCATCCTGAAGATGATGGAGGAGAACAAGGATTGCAAGGACGTGATCACCCAGCTTTCGGCAACACGGACGGCAATAGATCGCACGATAGGCGTCGTAGTCAGCTCAAACCTTGTCGAGTGCGTACAGAAAGCCAAAGAGAGCGGGCAGGACACAGAGAAGCTTGTGGTAGAAGCGGTAAATCTGCTCGTAAGAAGCAGATAATCGAAGGACCTAACGCTTTGATCCATATCAAGATGGAAACTACAACATGATTGACACGACATTCAATATCATTTAGTATACCCCTGTGGGTATTTAATAATATATTTTTTCATACTTCTTAAGGAGGAATTTTAATGAACGCGGATAAAGTATTGGATGCAAAAGGCTTGGCATGTCCTATGCCAATCGTGAAAACGAAGAAAGAGATGAAGGATATGGAACCAGGTCAAGTGCTTGAGATTCATACGACCGATCAAGGCGCGAAGAGCGATCTGGCCGCATGGGCCAAGTCGACAGGCAATGAATTGCTGGATCATCAAGAGGACGGCGGTGTGTTAAAATTTTGGATTAAAAAGGGTTAAATTTTTTTAAGTTCCATCATACCCATGGGGGTAAGGGTAAGGTGGATGTCCGAATTTCATTAATCATTTCACAGGGGGAGATCATAACGTGACAGAACCAAAAAAGACAACGATCGTTTTATTTAGCGGAGATTATGACAAAGCCATGGCTGCCTACATCATCGCAAACGGCGCAGCCGCGTATGACCATGAGGTAACGATATTCCACACCTTCTGGGGGTTGAACGCACTGCGTAAGGAAGAGGATGTGCTGCTGCCTAAGAAAAAGAGTTTTATGGAGAACATGTTCGGGGAAATGATGCCGCGCGGGTCCGATAAAATGGGACTCTCCAACATGAATTTTGCCGGAATGGGTCCCAAAATGATTAAGGGTGTGATTAAGAAGCACAATGCCGTTCCGCTGCCGCAATTGATTGAGATGGCACAGGAGCAAGACGTAAAGCTGGTCGCATGCACCATGACGATGGATCTGTTAGGTTTGCAAAAGGAAGAATTGCTTGACGGCATTGAGTACGCGGGTGTTGCGGCATATTTGGGTGATGCCCAGGATGGCAATGTGAACTTGTTTATCTAATGGAGTAGAGGCGATTTTGCCTCTATAAAGAGAGGAATTCAAGATGGATATACTCAATATCATGTTCATTGCACTCATTGTCCTGTTTTTCGTATGGAGAATTCTCCCGACCAAGGGAGTCAGACAAATTACCGCGTCACAGCTGAAGCATGAGCTGAAGGACACAAACAAACAATTCATTGATGTCCGTACACCGAGTGAATTCAAGGGAAATCACATTCGGGGTTTTCGAAATATTCCGCTGGATCAGCTTCTGAAGAGCAGCGATTCGCTTTCCAAGGATCAGGAAGTGGTATTGATCTGCCAGAGTGGTATGCGAAGCAATAAAGCCAGTAAATCATTGAGGAAGTCAGGTTTTGAGAAGGTGACCAATGTCAAAGGCGGCATGAGTGCCTGGTCCTAAATTTGTAAGAGGGAGTTGTTTATCAGCATGAGAGAGATTTCTCCAAAAGCAGTTGAGCAGAAGCTGAATGCTGGGGTTACTATGAATATTATCGATGTACGAGAAACGGAAGAAGTCGCAGAAGGGAAAATTCCGGGCGCCATCCACATTCAGCTGGGTTTGATTGAATTCCGCAAGCAGGATCTTGATCCATCCAAAGAATATGTCATGGTTTGCCGATCCGGTGGCCGCAGCGGCCGGGCAACGGAATACTTGGAGGGTCAAGGCTATCAAGTCGTCAACATGACAGGCGGCATGCTTGCATGGGAAGGCAAAACAGAGTAGCTGTGTTCACGTTGAGAAGGATAGGTGTGTTTGATGCACCTTTTTTTTGAAATAAAATATACCCCTGGTGGTATATGAAAAATATTAAGATGGAGGTTCGATGTTATATGACAGTAATTGAATCCAATGTAAAGCTTGACGCAAAAGGGCTGGCATGCCCGATGCCCATCGTCCGCACGAAAAAGGTGATGAAGGATCTGGAAGCGGGTCAAGTGCTGGAGGTTGAGGCAACCGACAAAGGGTCCAAGGCCGACATGAAGGCATGGGCTGAAAGCACAGGACATCAATATCTCGGAACGATTGAAGAGGGGGATGTTCTGAAGCACTATTTGCGCAAAGCTTCCGGAGAAGAAACGGCAGAACGAACCTATCCGCATGTAGCGGATCATGCACAGCTGGAGGAGAAACTGCAGTCCGGTGCACCAATCGTTGTTCTGGATGTGAGGGAAGCGGCGGAATTTGCCTTTGAGCATATTCCGAATGCGGTATCCATGCCGCTTGGTGAACTGGATAAACGTATGGATGAGCTGAACAAACAGGATGAGATCTACGTCATCTGTCGTACCGGAACCCGCAGTGACATGGCAGCTCAAAAGCTTGCAGCTAACGGCTTTACAGGCATTGTGAACGTCGTGCCGGGCATGAGCGGTTGGGGTGGACAAACGAAGAGCTTGAACGATTGATCAAATGGTTAAAAAGCCCGCCTGTTAAAGCATGCTGCGTGATTCCGAGCTTTAAAACGCAGGTTGAAGCATTTATAGATGATTACTGAACTAATGAGGAGGAATAACAACATGACAGTAAGAGAAATGCAAGCACAAGAGGTGGCCATGAAGGCGATTCAGAAAGAGAGCCTGTTCATATTGGACGTACGGAACCCATCGGATTTCGAGGATTGGAAGATTGAAGGCGAACGATTGCAGCATTTGAATGTCCCTTACTTTGATTTGATTGACGGGGTGGAAGATATTCTGGATCGGATTCCGTCCGATCAAGAAATACTCGTAGTATGCGCCAAGGAAGGTTCATCGGTGATGGTGGCTGAGATGCTGGCCGAGCACGGCCGGAATGTCGCGTACTTGAAAGGCGGAATGAAAGCCTGGAGTGAACACCTTGTACCACTGAAAGTCGGCAACTTGGCTGACGGCGGCGCGCTTTATCAGTTCGTCCGAATAGGAAAAGGCTGCTTGTCTTATATGGCGGTATCGAACGGGGAAGCAGCATTGTTTGACGCAACCCGCATGACGGAGGTTTATCTTGAATTTGCTGAGAGCATTGATGTAGAAATCAAACATGTGTTTGATACCCATCTGCATGCGGACCATATTTCCGGTGGTCGAATGATTGCCGAGCAGACAGGTGCAGTTTACTGGCTTCCGCCGAAGGATGCCGGCGAGGTTGTGTATAAGTACGAACCGCTGGAGGATGGAAACGAGGTGATCATTGGCGGCACCAGAATCCGCATTGAGGCGCTCCATTCCCCTGGTCATACCATCGGTTCCACTTCGTTTGTTATCGATGATCAGTACCTGCTGACAGGCGATATTTTGTTTATCGATTCCATTGGTCGCCCGGACCTGGCAGGTCTTGCACAGGATTGGGTTAGCGATTTGCGGGAGACGCTTTATGCCCGTTATACCGAATTATCGGATGATCTCATCGTGCTGCCAGCCCATTTTATGATCATGGAAGAACTGAATGAGGACGGAACAGTTGCGAAGAAGCTGGGGGAACTTTACCGGGAGAACCATGGTCTGAATATAACCGATGAAGCAGAATTCCGAACGATCGTAACGGAGAATCTGCCGCCACAGCCTAATAGCTATCAGGAAATCCGTCAAACGAACATGGGGAAATTGAATCCTGACACGGACCAGCAGCGCGAGATGGAGATCGGACCGAACCGGTGCGCGGTTCGTTAATTCTGACCAGGCCATCCGTTCTTTATAGATGGATTAACAAAAAATGCATGAAGGATGCTCAGTTCAGAAGTCAGAACAAGATGGAGCCTGGAACAACACAGATTATAAAGAGAAGGGGAACCAGTATGGGTTCCCTTTTCTAAAGAAGTAAGGGGGCAACAGGGTGGAACTGAATATAACCTTCATTATCACGATATTTTTAATCGGATTCATTGGCTCATATATTTCCGGAATGGTTGGGATTGGCGGCTCGATTATCAAATACCCGATGCTGCTGTACATCCCGCCGCTGTTCGGTCTTGCGGCATTCACGGCACATGAAGTATCGGGCATAAGCGCCGTACAGGTATTCTTTGCCACGATCGGCGGCGTTTGGGCGTACCGTAAGGGCGGATATCTGAACAAGACGCTCATTGTCTATATGGGGTCAGCCATATTGCTGGGCAGCTTTATCGGCGGCTTCGGCTCCAAGATGATGAGTGAAGGCGGCATCAATCTCATCTACGGAATACTGGCACTTATTGCAGCCGTTATGATGTTCATTCCTAACAAAGGCGTGGACGATATCCCGCTGGACCAGGTCAAGTTCAATAAGTGGCTCGCCGCTGTGCTGGCGCTTGCGGTCGGAATCGGAGCCGGTATCGTCGGAGCGGCTGGCGCCTTTCTGCTCGTTCCGATTATGCTGGTTGTATTAAAAATACCGACCCGGATGACGATTGCAACCTCGCTTGCGATCACCTTTATCTCATCCATCGGCTCAACGGTGGGCAAGCTGACCACGGGACAAGTGGAGTATATCCCCGCGCTAATTATGGTTATTGCCAGTCTGATCGCTTCTCCTCTTGGAGCAGCCGCAGGCAAGAAGATGAACACGAAAATCCTGCAGATCATTTTGGCTGTGCTGATCCTGGCAACGGCTATCAAAATATGGCTGGACATCCTATGATCGCCGACTCCGGGGAGCATCCTGGCTGCCCTGGTAAATCCACTATATATCACATACGAAGAGGCTATTCCCGAACCATTCGGGGGCCTTTTTGGTGTATTTATGGAAAAGCGCACGCGATGACTCGCAGCACATCATTTCCTCCTCCCGGTGTTCATATAATGTTCATCATGGCGTTTGATGGAGGTACGTTAGAATGGGCAGTGTACGGAGCACGGTAGATGTGGAATTCATGAAGCTGACTGACTTCTTTATGCAGCGGCAGCATCAAGACGGGTCACGGTATGGGAGATGGGGGATTTGTTACATTTACGGTACCTGGGCAGCGCTGACGGGTCTAAAGGCTGTGCGCCTTCCGGGCAACTTCTATACGCTTTATCACAGCTACCGGTACATATGGCCGCTCCTGACCCTGAGTCATTACAAGAAGAAATACGGGGCTTGAGGAGTTACACTGCATTTATCTGATAGGAATGGTAATATGGTGTTGTGGAGTTGGGTTTTAGCCCGTACAGAACCATAATGATGTCAAAAAATGAGGTGCTCAAACGATGAATCCATGGAATGAACGGTTTCAGGGGAACGATTACGTATTTGGAACAGACCCGAATGTATTTATCGCCGACATGCATAAGAAATTAGGTTTAACGGGCAACGCACTGGCTATCGCAGAGGGAGAAGGACGGAATGCGGTGTTCCTGGCCCGGGAAGGCATGAACGTAACCGTATGGGATTACGCGGAATCCGGCCTGAACAAAGCCAATCGACTGGCGGAAGCAAGCGGTGTGCAGATTCGCACCGAGCTTGTGGATCTGCACGAAGCGCAGTGGAAGCAGGATCAATGGGATGAGATTATTTGCGTGTTTGGACATTTTCCCAAGGAATTGAGAACGAGGACTTTAGAAGGCGTGAAGACAGCGGTGAAGCCGGGAGGATATTTCCTCACCGAAGTGTATTCACCGTACCAGATTCCTTATCGCAGCGGGGGGCCGCAAGATCAGCAATTTTTATACGTACCTGAGGATTTCCTCGAGTCCTTTGCGGATTGGCGGATTGTCCACTTTTTTATGGGAGAGGTCGTTCGGCATGAGGGCCAGGGGCATCAAGGCTTGTCCCATGTCATTCAGTTTGCAGGCCAGAAACCGCCAACAACGGAATAGAAAGCCAGCGGGGAATCAGGGGAGCAGCATGGAAACATCTGACCGATCGCCTTTCTGCACATAGTCGGAGGGCGACAAGCCGGTGTATTTTTTAAACATCCGATAAAAATAGGACGTGTCATAATAACCCAAATAGTGGGCGATATGAGCGATCGTCATGTCTGAATGTAGCAGCAGGCTGCACGATTCGAGCACGCGCAGCTGATGCATATACCGAATCGGTGAAAGACCGTACACCTCTTTGAAGAGGGCTGCAGCATAGCTCGGAGAGCGATGGATTAGCTTCGCTAATCCATCGATTTCGATCGGTTCGCGGTAATGCTCCAACAGAAACGATTTGATGGTATCCGCGTAGTTTCGTTTGCTGGGTGCCAGCTCGGTTTTCTCAAGTTCTCGGGCCAGCGTGCCGATGAGCTCCTGCATGATGCCCTGACAGATCATAGTGCGGTAGCTTTTGCCTCCCCGCATTTCCTCGTACAAGCGCTCACAACGATGGTAGGCATATTGGATATGGGATAGGTTGAATTTCATGCATCGGCCCGAATCCAAGAATGGAATGCCTGTGGAACCTTGATGATCCAATGTAAAGAGAATGGTATGTTTCTGATGGGGAATACCATTCCAGTTGCTGCCGCTGCGGCGCGTCGATCGGGGAATAAAGAGCACGTCTTCTTTTTCGGCAATGATTTCTTCTCCGTTGATCTCATATTTCACTTTGCCTTCTCTTACCACAACCAGGACATTGTACTCAATCGTCTCCAACTGTGTCCGCCAATTCGGAATGTAATCATCAAAATTTACGCTCATCAATTGGATCATAGGACAACCCCCCGCAGTGATTTTATACCTATAGCCTAGCACAATAATACTTCTGATGAGTAGCTGTTCATAGCTTTTAATAATCTTCCTAATTGAAAATGAAATAGAATCGTACAACTTATTTATGAAATGTACATCGACTGCGCATAGATGAGTAGCCTATAATTTCAGACAATTGCAGGATTATTGTAAACGCTGACATGAGGTTCTGGGGCAGGGTAAGTGAATTCGACAAGAGGAAGGAAACGATGACGATATGAGAGTATTATTACTGGATTTGGATTCGACTAGACCGGATCATTTAGGCTGTTATGGCTATCATCGGAATACGTCGCCGAATATTGACCGAATCGCGGCGGAAGGCGTGCGTTTTGACAATTACTATACCTCGGATGCTCCATGTTTTCCTTCAAGAACCGCATTAATGACGGGGAAGTTTGGCATTCATAACGGTGTTGTGGGTCATGGAGGCACGGCTGCTGATGTCCGGCATGAAGGCATGACCAGGGACTTCCGCGACAAGCTGGGGTCGGAGAGTTTTCCCGCTATATTCCGCCGGGCCGGCATGAAAACCGCCTTGATCAGTCCGTTTGGAGAACGACATTCCGCCTGGACCTTCTACGCGGGCTTCAATGAAATGTATAATACAGGTAAGGGCGGCTTGGAGTCGGCAGAAGAAGTATCTCCAGTCGTGCTGGATTGGCTGGATCGTAATGCCGATGAAGATAACTGGATGCTCTATGTGAACTTCTGGGATCCGCACACACCATATCGCGCACCCCAGTCGCTGGGAAATCCTTTCGAACATGAGCCGCTTCCCGATTGGATTACCGAAGAGGTGCTTCAGGAGCATCAGAAGAAGGTTGGCCCGCATGGGGTGAACGAAATTAACATGTATAATAGTGAAGTTTCCCCTGATTTTCCGCGTCATCCCGGAGAGATCAGGACGATGGAGGATTTGCGGACGATGGTGGATGGCTATGATTGCGGCATTCGGCATATGGACGAGCACATCGGCGCCATTTTTGAATTGCTGGAGAACAAGGGAGTAATGGATGATCTGATCGTTATCATTACAGCGGATCATGGCGAGAACATGGGAGAGCTTGGGATTTATGGTGAACATGGCACAGCGGATCAGGGAACCTGCCGCATCCCGATGATTATCCGGGGACCTGGCATCATGAAAGGGATATCGGATCGCAATCTGCACTATCATCTGGATCTTCTGCCTACGATGGCGGAATATTTGAACGTTGCACCGGTTCGAAGCTGGGATGGCATCAGTTATGCGGAGAGCCTGCGAAGCGGAAAAGGCAGCGGCAGGGAGTATTTGGTGGTCTCTCAATGCGCCCATGTCTGTCAGCGAAGCGTGCGGTTTGGAGAATGGCTCTACATTCGAACATATCATGACGGCTATCATCTGTTTGACAAAGAAATGCTGTTCCATATCACCGAGGATATCCACGAGCAGGACAATCGGGCAGCCCAAAGACCGGATCTTTGCAGAGAGGCCGTATACCTTCTGAATGAATGGCATGATCATATGATGTCAACGATGCCGTATGACGTGGACCCGTTGTGGACGGTCATGAAGGAGGGAGGACCTTACCATGCCAAAGGTCATCTGCCCCGGTATATCGAACGTTTGAAGAACACAGGCCGCGGGGAAGCCGTTCCGGAATTGATGCGCCGCCACCCGCAGGAATTCGTATAATATCATAGTTAAGTGAAGCAGGATAACCGCTCCGGTAGTGGTTGTCCTGTTCTCTGTATCAAGCATAGGACTGGTTAAGTATAGGAGGAACCGAGCATGGGAGAACTACATTCTTGTTGCGCTGGCGTAAGAGCGAAAGTGCAGTTGGGAGAAGCCGATCAGAAGGATCATCAAGGCAGTATAAGAGAAGGCCAATATCAAGACCAGTCTCATCCTGAGCTCCATGCCAACATGATCACGATCCCTGGAGGGACGTTTACGATGGGCACGAATTCGCAAGAAGGCTTTCCGCGTGACGGCGAGGGGCCGGCTCGCAGCGTAACCGTTTCCGGATTTGAGATCTCACCGTATGCCGTTACGAATGAACAGTTTCAACGCTTTGTGGAAGCAACCGGTTATGTCACGGAAGCGGAGCATTTTGGATGGTCGTTTGTATTTGAACTGCTGGCTTCGGAGGAAACCAAGGCAAGTGTTGCACAAGTTCCGCAAGAAGTGCCTTGGTGGCTGGTGGTCGAGGGTGCATACTGGGCTGCACCCGAGGGAGCGGATTCGAGCATCGAAGACCGGATGGACCATCCGGTTGTACATATATCCTGGAACGATGCGGTTGTTTACTGCCATTGGGCCGGCGTGCGCCTTCCCACAGAAGCGGAATGGGAGTATGCGGCGCGCGGCGGTTTGGAGGGAAGGACCTATCCATGGGGAGATCTGCTGAAACAGGACGGAGAACATCAATGCAACATATGGCAGGGTAAATTTCCAGTTAAAAATAACGCAAGCGACGGATACATCGGTACAGCGCCGGTGGATGCCTATAAACCGAATGGTTACGGACTATATAACATGTCCGGCAACGTATGGGAATGGTGCGGCGATTGGTTCAGCCCGTCCTATCATCAAGTGACCTCGGCCATCCATCCGTTCTTTGGTGAGTCTACCGGCAGAAGGTCGATGCGCGGCGGTTCGTACCTGTGTCACAGATCCTATTGCAACCGGTACCGAGTCGCGGCACGCAGCGGGAACACTCCGGACAGCTCAACGGGGAATTGCGGTTTCCGTGTTGTGAGGGACAGAACGTAGAATATGCCATCGATTGTACTGTATTATGGAGTATTAAACGGAAAGTGCACGCTTTAAAACGCGTATAAATGAATAAAACTTCATAAAAATATTGCAAAACGGAATAAAAATGAATATAATCGAGGTGTTAAGTGGAAAAAATGAATGTTCAGGAGGGGAATATATGGTGCAAGATCAATCAGGAATGTTTGCCGAGGAACGTCGTCAGAAAATTCTTGCTTTGCTGCATCAAGATAAACGGGTGATTGCCAAGGACTTGGCCGAGCGATTTGAAATATCGATTGATTCGATTCGTCGGGATTTGACAATGATGGAGGAGCAAGGTTTACTCCAGAAAACGCACGGAGGCGCAATTCCTTCCATGAAAGTCAGGCAGCCGCCCGTGGCTCCGGAACAGCGGTATAGTGAAGGCTCCCCGGAAGAGAACGCCATTGCTCAATTAGCCGTTTCATACGTCCGAGAAAAAGATACGTTATTCATTGGCAGCAGCTCGCTTACCTATTTACTGCTGAAGCATCTTCCGGAGCAAATGCCTTTGACAATTGTGACCAACTGTATGCGTGTAGCAGAAGCTCTGCGCGAACGCGAATGGATTGACACCTATTTGATTGGTGGACGGGTGAAACCTTCCGGAAATATCACAGACGTGCTTGCTAACGAATTTATTCGTCAATTTAAATTTGATATCAGTTTCGTTAGTGGAGGCGGTATTTCCGATGAGGGAATATACATGGCTACTCCTGAAGTTGCCGCTTTTGGACGCGCGGTCTCTGCCGTATCCCGCCGCAGAATTGGCATGGCAACGCATCGGATTCTCGGACAGGATGGCTTTGCCAGAGCTGGCGCCGTCGAAGATCTGGATGTGTTAATTACCGATCAGAAGGCAGATCAGGAGGTTATGGATCGGATCCAGGAGCTTGGCGTAAAGGTCATTGTGGCGAAAGCGGAAGAAGCTGCACCAAAATGATGAACCATTCGATATAACTTTATATAACTTATGATTGAAAAGGTAAGAGAGGTATAAACATGATTCAGCTTCTTCTGCAAGCGCACTGGCCAGAGTGGAACGGTGAACTAGTTGATGGTCCTACAGGCTGGAACAATACGACCCATTTTATCCATAACGAGCAGCACAGCTCGGTCATGCGCATTTATAATACACATCGAGATAAGGCAAGAATCGAATTTGAGTTTGCCGTTCTGGAATCGCTGCAGCGGGTTCCGCTGAGCTTTAAGATTCCCGCTCCTCTTCCTTCCGTGTCTGGCGATAGGATGGTTCAGGTTCAGGATGGGAGTGATCGTTATGCTTGCCTATTTGCATATATTGAAGGAGAACGTCCGGAAGAAGGCAGCACTCAAGCAGCGTATTCTTTCGGGGAGAAGACGGGGGAACTGGTAAATGCCCTTGCGGCTTGTTCAATCGGAATGAGGCCAGTGTATCCGCCTTATTACGAGCTGCTTCAGTCTTATCCTGCATGCAGCGAAGCATTCATTCTAGATTTTTGCAAGCAGCCGCCATTGGAGTTCAAGGATCAAGGAGAGGCACTTCATATACTAATAGAAGCATACGCCGATATTTGCAGCAGGCTAGAATCTCTAAAAAATCTGCCGCAGCAGCTGGTTCATGGCGATCTGAACCTTTCGAACCTGCTGGTAGACGCAGAGCACACCCACACGGTCACCGCTTTGCTTGATTTTGAATTTTGCACGAGGGATGTAAGAGCGATGGAGCCTGCGGTTGTCATCTCGGGATTTTTGGGAATCGCGGACGAGAGAGAGGTCATAAGACAGTTTTGCGAAGGATTTGCCAACCGCGTTCGGCTGAGCGCAGAGGAGATTGCCGCGATTCCGGTTCTCATGCGCTTGCGTATGGTTGATGTATTTCTGCATTTTTTGAGCCGCTATCGGGAAGGGACCGATGAGTCCCATGTGTTACAGAAACAGGTCGATATGCTGGCTGCCGGATTTAAGCGGATGGAATACAGCCAGGAGTGGCTGGATGATATGTTGTTTCAGTATTTGCTGTAACGTATTGGCACATGAATCAGAAAAGCCCGGCTCTCTAAGAGACCGGGCTTTTCTGATGTTTTCTTTACATATTAACCGTAATTGGGTGAAATAAGAGTTTCTAATCACGGTTATTTTTTCAGCAGATTAATATGGTCAAGCTCTGTGCTGCTGTTAAAGATGAACTCCAATTTGTAATCTCCACGGTTATACGTGAGCTTGGTTTGCTTGATTTTTCCGGTTTTGAAAGTGGTGGTGGCATTCGGTGCAAACCAGTTCTGCTTCAGCATTTTCATCGTGATGCCGCCGATGTTCGTCTGTCGTTCCACGTTCGTGCCAAAGTATCGCATCTCGCGGATTTTGTTCAGTTTATAGGAAAAGGCATAACCCGGATTCCCCATGTTGGCCCCATATACATCGAAGGCATCGGCATCCTTGCCTGGCACGGAAGGCTCGCCAATGGCTTTGTACACGTCCTGCTTCGTGCTTTTGCCGATTGTTAAACCGCTGACGGCACCAGGGAATTGTCCCTTTAATGCAGGTTTATAGAAGCTGTTGAGTGTCTTGAGCGCGTGCTCGGAAGCATAATCACCGGCATTTGCTGCCGTGGCAGCTTCTGCCTGCTGCAGCGGAAAAACAGCATGATTTACGCCGATAGCACTTACGCCGAGGACTCCTGCCATAGTCAAGGTGATGATTGCTTTTTTTGCTGGTTGTTTCAAGTTCATGTTGTATCCTCTCCTTTGTAACAACTAATTACCACATGCGCTGTGCATCAAACAAGTGTGCCAGACTTATCTTCCCATGATAGTGGAAGCTAAGCGGCATTGGGTTACGATTCTGTGAAGATGAAATATCAGATTTGATACCGGGACGCGAAATCGATTTCAGCCCTCCATGAATGTTTCGTCGGGGAAAATGGGGTAATGATGCATGAGGTGATATGAATTATTGGAAAAATCGTGTAATCTATATAGAACCGACTTTTTCAGGAGGAATTATGGAAACCGAATCATTACTCAAGGTGGAGCAGCTTGCTCTCAAAAAACACAAAATCTTCAAACAAAGCCATCTTCGTTACATCGCCCGCTCCATGCTCGCCAGCATGTTTATCGGCTTTGGCGTCATTGTTGCGTTTAAGACAGGCAACTTCTTTTATCTGGAGCATTCCCCTCTGACTTACCCGATGGCCGCCATTACGTTTGGCGCGGCAATCATTCTGATCGCGTATGGGGGAGGGGACTTGTTTACGGGGAACACGTTCTACTACACGTATGCCGCTCTGCGCAAGAAACTAAGGTGGCTGGAGGTCGTCAAGCTGTGGGTCTTCAGCTACGCAGGGAATATCTTGGGGGCGTGCACGTTTGCGCTGCTGATATTCTTGACGGGACTATTTATGGATTCATCAGTGAACGGATTTCTGCTCGATGTGGTTGAGCACAAAATGACCACCCCGACAGTGCAGCTGTTTTTCAGGGCAATTCTGTGCAACTGGCTCGTATGCCTTGCCTTTTTCATCCCGATGTCATTGAAGGGCGACGGGGCCAAAATGTTTGCCATGATGCTGTTTGTATTCTGTTTCTTCATTTCCGGATATGAGCACAGTGTTGCGAATATGTGCACCTTTGCCATTGCGCTCGTGCTGAATCATCCCGGTACGATTTCACTGGAGGGCGTACTGCATAACCTGATCCCGGTAACGATTGGAAATTTGGTTGGCGGCGTGCTCTTGATGGGCTTTATGTATTATTTTGTGAACAAACCGTTTCTGGATGCCAAGGAATCCCCGGATGAATGAAACTAGAGAGGTTTATGCAGAACCCCAAACGCGAATGTGGCTAGTTTTTTAATAATGAGTACACCCGCGTATCGTGTGCGACGCCATTTTGATATATATATTGGCGTAGGATACCTTCCGCTTCAAAACCGAGTTTAGTCAGCAGCGCGTGGGACGCCTGGTTCTCGATAAAAACAACGGCACCGATGCGCGTCAGGCCAAGCTCCAGGAAACCATATGCGATGACGGCGGAAGCAGCTTCGCTTACATAACCTTGCTCCCAGAATTCAGGATGTAATTCATATCCGATTTCGGCCCTCTTATGCCGCGGAGACCATACGTTATACCCAATCGTGCCAATGAGACCTTGCGCATCTTTCCTTTCGATACCCCATCGAATCCCGCGTTTCTCCTTGTAGTTGTTTGCGAAGAGCTCAACGATTTGATGAGCCTGCTCGAGGGTAGTCAACGTGTCTTGTCCGTAATATCGAGTGACCTCATCATTCGAGAAGCAGCTATAGATAGCCTCAGCGTCCTGATGTTGGATTTCCCGCAGCGTTAAACGGTTAGTCTCTAGTATTGGAAACATGTTCTTCCTCCCAGGTAGATATAGTAATCATTATATTGAGATTTATTTAGGAAGAGAAGCGGGCTCCTGACAGGGAGCTCTTATTTCGCGTTTGTATAAGAAATGATTTGAGAAAATGTATTGTTTGATCACATGGTGTGAGATACAATGTTCCTGAACGAAATGAGAATGATTATCATAATCAGTATAAACAAAAAAATCTCTTTCGTACCTTTTAACAACAGGCAAGGGGAGAAACGATTTATGGTAAGGTCATATCCTAAGAATACCCGATGGATGATAGCATTACTTGTACTGGTGATTGCTCTGGCTGGATGCGGAACACCGCAGGACAAGGAGGGTGCAGCACCTTCCGGGCAATTCACGGAAAAGGTGGGGGAGCAGGTCGCTCAGGACGAGACAAAACAAGGGGCTGTTGATACCAAAATGATGAAGGATGAGTTCGGTGAGGTCGAAATACCAGTAAATCCGAAGAGGGTAGTAGGGATCTATCTGGAGGACTATCTGCTGGCTCTAGGAGTTACACCTGTTGTACAGTGGTATCATCCAAGCTGGGGGAAACAGGATTACTTGGGGCTGGAAGTCCCGACCTTTGATATAACGGGAAGTATAGAATCGCTGCTGGAGGCAAGTCCGGATTTGATCATTGTCGACGGAGCAGCAGATTCTGCAAAATATGAGCTTTATTCCAAAATAGCTCCTACGTATCGGCTGCCAGAGTCCATCCTGCAGAGCCCAGCAGAAATTCTTGAGACGATTGGTGATGTTCTTGGCATTCCTGAAGAGGCCAAGCATGTACATAACGAATACACCAAGAAGATGGCTGATACCAAGGAAAAACTGGAACAGGCTGTTGGTGATGAGACAGTAGCCGTGCTCCGGTTAAATGTTGGGGATAAAACGCTTGCCCTTTTTGGCATTGATAACCGGTATACCGGCAATATCTACAAAGAAATGGGCTTGACTCCGCATCCGTTTGCGAGAGATATGACGGAATTTCATGCCATACTATCCGAAGAGAAAATCCCTGAGCTGGATGCTGATCATATCATTATTTTTCCATCCAACGGCAATTGGGACTCGGAGGAGAATCAAGAAGCGATGCAAGTATTCGGCAGCCCGCTTTGGAAGTCGGTTCCCGCTGTTAAAAATAGACATGTATACAGGGCGGACAGAACTCATTGGCAATCGGGTGCTGTCACAGCCAATATGATGAAAGCCGACGATCTCTTGAAGTGGTTTGTCCAATAAGGAGATGATCTCCGGATTGGAATAGAAACAGGAAGCTGTCAACGGCGTTGACGAGCTTTCTGTTTCTTTGCACTATGTATGAATAGATTCTCGGGTAGGGGTAGATGAAATGAAGGTGGAAACCAGCTCGATTAACCGAACTTCTTTATTTTATGTGTTGAAGGATATTCAGCTTCATACGCAATCTATGGGTTGGCAGCAAGAAATTCTGGTTGACAACGAGCACACACTGCTGATTTTGACGGCCGGCACGGGGCGACTGCACTTGGAGGAAACGGAGTTTCACATGCGGCAAGGTCGAAGTTATCACATAACCCCCGGCTCAACAGCAAGTATTCATTCAGAAACGGACGGCATGGGTTTCTATCTGTTAACCTATGAACTTTGGAGGATGGAGGGAACTCCCTCTGGACAGGCACTGCCTGTACGAACCCCTCAATTTGCTCCGTACCAGCATCAGGCCGAATGGTCATGTCTCCCGTTCTCTCAATGTATTGAATACCTGGAGGGCATTTATCGGCAGCGCGATAACTATAGCGAGTTAGAATCCTTCGACATTCATGTGCGTTTTCAGGCGTTCATGCTGTTTTTATATCGGCAGAATCAGAACGCTGCTCACCATACGAATATGCGCCAGGCTGTTGAGAAATCGATTCAACATCTACAAGAGCACTATCGAAATAATTGGACTGTGGAGCAGTTGGCAGAGCTTGCGAACGTTGCACGCTGGCAATATACTCGGATTTTTAAAAAGATCACGACCAAGTACCCCCTTGATTATCTGAACGGGGTCCGGATTGACCGGGCAAAACAGTTGCTGCTGGCGACAGATGATCGGCTGCTGGATATTGCACAATTTGTTGGTTTTAACAACGAATATTATTTTAATCGTCGATTCAAACAAACCGTGGGGATTTCTCCCGGACAATATCGCCGTCAACGTCATCAGGAGAAGATGCGGGTATTTGCGCCATTCCTTGAAGATTTTCTGGTAGCCCTCGGCATAACACCGGTCGTGCAATGCGCTCACTACAGATGGGGGAGACAGGATTACCTTGGTCTGCATGATGTCCCTGTAATTGATATTGAGCAGGAGGATATCGATGAACTTGCTCGTCACAAGCCGGACTTAATTATGATGGATAGGGGGTTCAGGCGCTGGATGTCTGACGACGGCTTGGGACGGCTAGCTCCAACGTATGAGTTCCCGCATGCGAGTGAGGATTGGCGCATGACACTGCGTAAATCGGCGGACCTGCTGGGTAGGAAGGACCGAGTGCAGGATGTCATCTCACAATACGAATATAAAGCTAGTGAAGCCAGGGAACTCCTTAAGCGCTCTGTCCATGCCCAAACCGTGGCCTGTCTTCGTATATCGGCGCTTGGAATCAGTTTATATTCGGGTCCGTATCACGGGTATACGGGGCCAATCCTGTACGGGGATCTGGGTTTGACCCCGCATCCACTTGTTCAGCAGTTGTCCAGGGATGCCCGGAATGCGATCCTGTCCAGGAAATATCTGAAGCTGCTGGATGTCGATCATCTGTTTATTACGTTTGACAAGCGTCATTCTTCCTGGGAAGGCGAGGAACGTTGTTTGCTCGATGCCCCAGAATGGCGATCACTTCCGGCAGTTAGGAGTGGCTGCGTGTATGAGGTTGATTTTCTGACCTGGATGAATTATGGGGTGATCTCTCATGGGAAAAAGATAGAGGATGTGCTGAGGGTGCTGACATAGGACGCTTTTAATAGATTGCGCATGATGAACCAACTATTATCCATATAACGTCCCGTATAAGAAAAACAAAGGCTGATCCCAAAGTCAATATGACTAAGGCCCAGCCCTTTTTTATTTCATCCTATAGGCGGCTGCTAGAAGAACTCTAAAAGCTCGTTTGGGTTTAACGTAACTGAATCCGACTTAAACTGCCTCCGTCCGCAAATAAACGCTTGATGCTGCGTTCAACCTCTTCATCCGGTATTAATGGCGGAGCCTGATGCGGTTTTGTTCGGGCATCGATAATAACCGTATCACAGCCCCAATGCTTGTGTTCATAGCGGCTGTTCACGCCGTGAATGTCATGGGAAGGATTGCTGCGCGTAAAGGTTGCCCACAGGAAATTACTCACTGTCGCACTCATGAATTCACTGTCATCGCACAGAATGATCATTGGACAGGAGGAGATGGAACCTCTCGCACGGATCGCCTCGTTTAGACGCTCCATTTCCTGCCGCACTTCGGCATAACTCGTAATAGGGGCTCCCTGGATCGCGACAATGCCGGGCATGATCCATTTGGCTGGCGAGTATCCGGGCAGATCCGTCAAGGCTTCAGGCACCTCTTGGCACAAATCCCTTTTTTTATCCCCGACCGCCGCGAATACGACCTTGCTCCCGGTGTTAAGCCCGGTCCCGGAATAATCAAGTGTATCGATCGTAGTATTGGTCTGAAAATGGATATCCCGGTGCAGATCGATTCGTTCCAATATATAGGCCAAGAAATCCTCGATCTGATGCGTGTCTAAGGTTTGGTTCTCCTCGGCCGCTATGAACAGATACTTGGCTAAACTCAATTGGCCCGTGCCCAATATCCGATTGGCAATCGTGAGAAGCTCAGCCGGCTGTTTCACTTGTTGATAAGGGGTATAGCGTTCGCTGCCGATGGCAAAGAGCAAGGGGTGTACCCCAGCAGCGTCCACCGCATGAACCTCTTTGACACCGGGGATTTCTTGCCGGATGGCCCCGCCAGTCAGCTCATGAATCAGTTCGCCGAAGGACGTATCTTCCTGTGGAGGTCTTCCAACGACCGTAAATGGATAGATCGCCTGTTGTTTGGCATAGACCTTGTGCACTCGCATGACGGGAAACGGATGGACAAGGCTGTAATAGCCCAGATGATCACCAAAAGGACCTTCCGGCTTGGTTTCACCCGGATAGATTTCCCCTGTAATGACGAAATCCGCATCGTGGCTAATGCAGTAGCCGTCAACATAGCTGTACCGGAAATGGCGTCCCGACAGCAAGCCGGCAAAGGTTAGCTCGCTCATGCCTTCCGGCAGCGGCATAACCGCTGAAATCGTATGCGCAGGGGGACCCCCGATGAAACAGCTGACTTTAAGCGGCTGCCCCAATTTATTGGCCTTCGCTTGATGGATGCCGATGCCCCGGTGGATCTGGTAATGGATGCCGACTTGCTTGTTTATTTCATATTCGTTGCCTGTAAGCTGCACCCGGTACATGCCCAGATTGGAATTCATGACACCCGGCTTCTCCGGATCTTCCGAATAGACTTGAGGCAGCGTGACAAAAGCACCGCCATCATCCTTCCAGTGCTTAATGAGCGGCATATCGGAAATTTGGATTTCCTGAAATCCGGGTGGCAATGCCCCCATTTTTTTGATAGGTAACGCGGTTTTAGCTGCTAATCCCGTCCCGATATATTTGAACGGATTTTTGAGCGCCTTCATCGGATCGTTGCGCAGCGCGATCACGTCTTGTGTGGATTCGAAGGTTTCCCGAAAAATGAATTTGCTACGCTCGATCGTACCGAACAGGTTGGAGACCGCGCGGAACCCTGAACCTTTAACATTTTCAAATAACAGCGCCGGGCCGCCTGCGGCATAGACCTTCATATGTATGGATGCCATTTCCAAATGTGGATCAACCTCTTCATGTATACGAACCAAATGGCCATGTTTCTCCAGATCTATGATGCATTCTTCCAGATTATGATATTTCATTACATAGCTCCAATCCCTTGAAGATAGTGAATTTATTCTACTATCTACTATTATCGACAATCTCACAGCACAGGTCAATGATACCTAATATAGACGGGACGAATGGACATATCATAAAAAATTACCCTGTCCCAGAGTGTGAAGCAAACGACAAGGCGATCTCATCATTTCAATCGAGCTCTTTATTTATTTTGTTTGAACCAGCTAACAATCATTGTTCTTGTCGCGTTCTCTGTTGTATAGCAGCTCAGTTCCTTCCGGGATAAGGTCACATCCATAGGCGGCCCCAATGCTGACAAAATTTAAATTATATCAAAAAGGGCCACATTTACTTAATTTACTACTGTAATGTCATGTATTCCTGCAATCCCTTCGCAACATGAAAACCCGTGTAATTAGAATCTAACCTTTGGTCTAGATTCGCGATCTAATAAATATAAGCAAACTGAAAAAATCATAGAAGAAAGAGGCGAGGTTCAATTGTTATCAGAAATGGAGCAAGAGGTCGTATCGGCCCAAGCGGGTGACCGTGAAGCGTTTATTCGACTCTTGCAAGGAGTAGAATCAACCCTCTATTCCATTGCCCGCTCAATGCTCAGACAAGACGAGGATTGTGCGGATGCGATTCAGGAAACGATGCTGAAAGCCTACAAAGCCATATATGGCTTGAAAAAACCTGCTTATTTCAAAACGTGGATATGTCGCATACTGATCAACCAATGCAACGAGATATTACGACAGAGAGCTCGTACCCAAACGATGGCAGACATACATGTCCTATCTTCCGATGTCAAAGAGTATGAAAAAATCGATTTGCGCGAAGCAGTTGATCAGCTGGATGAATCCCTTCGAATTGTCGTCGTACTGCACTATCTACAGGATATCCCAATCAAGGATGTCGCACATATCCTGGACATATCGGTAAACGCCGTAAAAAATCGCCTGTATCGGGCTCGCAATATCCTTCTTGCATCGTTAGATCAATCTCGGGAAAGGAAGTTGAATTATGGAGCGTTTTGAAGTCGAAATGGAAACCTTGAAACGGAAGGAACAAAGTCAAATGCCCGAAATGGTTCGAAAACGGATCGACGAGACGTACCATACCATCGTCAATATGGAGATGCCTGCAAGACGCCGTTATATAAGGAGAGAGAGAGGCCGGGGAGTTAAAATCGCTTTGTTATCCGTTCTGACTGTTTCCGTTCTGGGTTCGTCCATCATCGCGTCCGGACTCATTTCACCAGCCCTTGCCCAATCTCTCCGGCAAATCCCCTTGATCGGCAGTATATTTCAAAATCAGGATGCCGGCTTGCAGACTGCTGAAAGTCAGGGGTTCGTTACGCCGGTCGACATCCAGGATACGCATGATGGCGTTACCATGAAAATTACAAATGTCATATATGACGGAGTACGGGTAGCAATGGTGGCCACCCGTGAATCGAGCAAGAACTTCGAAGAGCCTTTGTATGAACCCATAAGGCCTGAGGGTCATTTTTATTCATCTCGGGGGATTGAACATTATTACATGGAATATCAAGGAGAGCCTCTACCCGCTGGAATGAGCGCTACAGGAGAAAAAGATTCTGTACTGATCTTTACGGATGATTCGAGTTACGCCGAGGAAAACGCCCCATTCCCCGATACGTTCCATTTGTCTGTAACATTGATAATTAAAGGAATCAAAGAACCTTTCAATTTCAACGTGCCTGTCGTTAAGAACACATCGAATACCTTTTATGTCGAGGACCCGGGTTTATCGAAAACGCATGACAATCTGAAGTTAACGATCGAAAAAATTGGACTTACTCCCATTACGACTGAAGTAGTTATCAATGTAAAGGCTGACCTAAATCTTGTTCCTAAAAAATATTTGACTACAGGTTTTCTGAATATGGAATATGAACTGGTGGATGATCAAGGTATTTCCATGAAACCAATCGGTGCCAGAGGCAGCTCTAAGGACCCGAAGAAATACGGCATCTATTCAAAATCAATGTATGAGCCGTTTACACACATCCCGAAGGCAATAACCATAAAGCCTTATATCAGCAACACAAAAAACGGGTTTAAGAAGGAATATATTAAGGAATTAGAAATAACCGTGCCTGTTGAAACCAAAGCTGTAGGCAAAAAATTGAACAATTATTAGCATTTGAATAAATGCAAAACGCAAAAAAGGCCGGTCTACTAGACTCGGCTTTTTCTGTTTCTAACTACACTTGAAATTCCCCTGCAACGGGGGGGGGGGATAATCCGAGCATTCGATATGATGCTCATCTTTGTTGGAATAAGCAAAGTCGCACCACGAACAGCGTTGATATGTTTATAATGAGAAATAACCCCCATCAATATTCTTGGTGTTACTTTTCTTTATTGCTGTGATTACGCTTTGCAATGTCAGTCTGGCCAAGTATGTAATCAATGCTTACGTCATGGATTGGCGAAATAGAGAAGCTAAAACAACTTCATTCTAAGTATCTGTATTTTTTTTGGAAATTCACTTAAACGGTTGAATAAGTCTGAGAAGGAATTTATTCGGCGTTGGATCGATGACAAGAAAGGAGCCATACATGAACGAATTAACAAAAGCGCAAATCGTTGATCTGGTGACAAGACTGTATAATGGGGATGGTAGCGAAGAAGAGGTGGAGGAATGGATCGAATTGCTGCAGCGGAATGTTCCTCACCCCGACATTAGCAATTTGATTTTTTGGCCGGAAAAAGATCTGACGCCAGAGGAAATCGTTGAAGAAGCTTTCCACTACAAACCGATATACATAAGTACAAACAGGGAGGACCACGAATGAGCTGGTTGGACCGGAAAATGGCGGAAGAGTGGCGTGCGGAAGGCAAACGTTATGCCGCCGACGTTAATGAATATGTACGCATAGGGATGGAGACCCATTGGGAGGAGGAACCGCCGGCGATCGAAGAGGATCGGCGCCCGGCTATGGCTCAAGAGGTGGTTAAGATGATCGCTTCCGCCAATGAAGCCGGTGAAACGACTCTGCTTCGTGAAGAGCTGCCCCCCGCGTCCTGGCCTTTGACAGGAGAGTTCAAGGAGGAAACGCAGGCGGTGAAGCCCCTATATGTATGGGAAGACGGCCATGTGCTGCTGCAAACGGGAGCTTCATGGGAGCGACGGTGCGCATATGTCGTCGGTAATGATAGCATAACCGAGTTAACGGGAATCGGCTGTGCAGGAAGCTCCGCAGATGGACAGTACTTGGCAGTAGCCGATGAGAATGGGGTTCGGACGATATTTTCGCCGGATACTTCCTTGAACGGGCAAGAGGTTGGGAAGTTTACATGGCAGGATATTTGCAGCCGCCTGAAGGCCGATCTCAAAGAGCTTGAATCATTGGCTGATGAAGAGAGACCTTATGATATTCTCGATTGTATCATTCCGTTCGATGATGGGCGGCAGGTTCTGCTCGTTTGCGCGTATGGCATTTATCTGCTGGAAGACTCGAAGGTGCAATTAATGCATCCGGACGCCGGGGAGCTTCGAGAAGATGAGCTTGAAGATACCAGAATCGACATGGCGCACTGCGCTGTCTCGCGGGATGGCAGGTGGCTGGCATATGGCAGCCAGTCCAGCGAGCATCTGCTGATGGACCTGGAAGGGAAGCGGTTGTACAGAATAGAGCCGCATTCCAGTTATCCACACTATAGCCTGTTCTTGCAGGATGGTCGTTCTGTGTGGTTCAATGCTTGCCATTTTTACAATGGGGATACGATATCCGTACCGTTGCATGCTGTAGAAACGGGAACCTTTGCAGAAGGACTGCCGATTAATGAAGAAATGCGCGTGTATGCCGGTGTCGCGCTGAAGGAGGGAGGTATTCTCGGCGATGCCTATGGATACCTCCGCTATATCAATTATGAGGGTAAAGAAATATGGCGTCACTTTGTGGGAAGTACAATTTTCGGGCTGATCGCGACGCCGGATGAGAATTTCCTGCTGGTTGGCACCTACGGCGGCATGCTGCACCGGATTAACCTGACAAGCGGCGCCCGGGATGAATATAGTATTGGCACAGCCCCGATTTGTGAAACCAACCGCTGGATATTCTGGAAGAACCGAGAGCCCTTGTCTTGGTAAAACCGTAAACAATCCTGCGTCATTTACGCGGCTCCTGAGGGGGAAGAGATGTCCATTATGCTTACAAAACAAGAAATGATTGATCGAATCCTTCATCTGCTTCATAAGACTTCCATGGATGATTCTGAATACGAGAGAGTGGCCACTCTACCTTTTGAAGAAGGTTATATAGGTGATTTGAGTCCGGTTGTTCGGGTTGGAGAGCAGGACTATGAGCTCGCTATGTATGAAAGAGGCGTGCAGATGCTCAGCAAGAGGACGAAGGATGCCGATGAAGTGATCTTCTGGACCCTGGAGGATACCATTCATACCATAGCCCATATCAAGCTTCTGCTAAAATACAAGGTGGATAATGTAAACACCCATTTGAAGTATACCAAGGGCGAAATCCAAGAAATGACGGACATGATTAATGAATCCTTCCTTCAGATTGGTGGACAGTATGAGGAATGGCATAAGGAGAGCAAGCGGAAAGAGCTGGAAACGTCTAACTCGGGTTAGAACGAACGCAGGCACGGGCACTGTGAAGCCAAGCTAATGATGGCGTATGGCTCGTATGAGAAATAGGAGAGGGGCGCCGATATGGTTAAAGCGCTTTTCTTGGACGGAACCTTTGTGCGGTGTACGAACTGATCCCATTGTTTGTAATCAAAGAGCAGCCGCTTCGCATAGTAGCGAAGCGGCTGCTTTATCGATTCATAACGTTATTGCTGAACGATGGCGATAATTTCGTCTTCCAGCTCAAGTCGTACTTGTTCGCTGTAAGCGCGGATATTGTACTCGGAGTACAGGTAGCGGAGAATGGCTTCGATGAGGTTAGCCTCAATCAAATATTGATTCCTACCGCTGACCCATACTTCACCTGTATATCCGGTATCTTCATCCCAGCTAAGCTCAAGCGATACATCGGTTGGTTTGACGCCTCTGCGCTCCGCCTGATGAAGGCAGACTGCATTGACGATTTCGTCCATGCTCAAAATCATGGATTAGTACCGATTGTTGTTATTATTGTTGTTATCGCGAGGTTCGTTTTGTTTACGACGATTCTTCACGGAGCGTACAACAGCCATAACGATCATAATCAAAGCCCAAATTGCGATCAGGTTAATGAGCAGTCCCATGATTTCGCCCATGAAGCCCATACCCCCGAACATACTGCCGAAGAGCAAACCAGCCAGACCACCGATCATAAGTCCTTTCATCAAGCTGCCGCCGCTGAAGAATCCGCGTTTTGCCGTGCTGCCGGCCGCCCCTGTAGTATTGGAACGGTTGTTTGATTGTTGAACATTATTGTTATTATTCTTTTTCGGAGTGCTGTTGTATGTCTTGGTCCCTGATTTGAAACCTCCGCCGCCTCTGCGGGCATCTGCCGAATCAGGTGTCAGTGCTACAAAAAACAATGTAATCGCTACAAGAATAGTCAATACTTTTTTCATCGTGTTCTGTCGAACCTCCCAGTAAATTTAGAGTAATAAAGAGTAATACGGACGAGTCACGATAAGGTTTCAAAATTTGTACGACCATGCTTTGAGCTGCCTGCGCGCTGTTGCTGTCTTAGTAATTCCAGTACCCAATCACACCAACTCAGCTCGGTTTCAGCCATCATTAACCCTTTGGTAGCGAGTACATAATTGCTGAAAGCCTTGCTTCCAATTTCGCGGGTATCCTCCGGAATTCCTTCTAAAATCTGCTCATAATAACGTTTTTTCTCCAGATACCCAATTCTGCGGTCCTCGAAAATATCGACGGCGATGCCGATCTCCGTCAGCCACAGGCAAAAGGTCCGAAGAGAAAGCTCATCCTTGGTGACTGCAGGCGCGATAGGTTGGTACATCCATTCACGCAGCTTCTGCATGCCTTTTTCTGTAATCGCATAGATTTTCTTGTCCGGTTTATCACTTTGCTGGACCCATTGCGAGGACAATAGCTGTTTCTCCTCCATGCTGGACAGCAAGGGATAGATTTGACTGTGTTTGGCTTGCCAAAAGGGCTGTATTCGAAGCATCAAATCATACCCTGATGATTCTTTTCTTGCTAGTAATCCTAACAAGCCGTATGACAACGTATTCATGGACATAACTCCCTTTGAAACGCATATCGTGGACGCTAAAGCGTGGATGGTCATTCGCCTATCGGTCCGGTTGTTAAAAAGTGTACACTGAAACTGTATGGTTTGACAACCGGGGGAGGGGGCTTTCTCTCTGCTTTTGGCAAAATTGTGACTAAAAAAGCACAAACGCGTAAGCGCTTGTGCTTCCATTTGACTTTGATTGATTTATTCGTTCTCGTAACCTTCTACGACCAGATCCAGCGCGCCGGTGTTAGGGTCGATGACCATACCATGAACGGGTACGTTTGGAGGAAGAAGAGGGTGGTTTTTGATCAGGCTTACCGTATTTTTTACGCCGTCCGTAATGTTATCGAAACCGCGAAGCCATCTGGATAACCGGATGCCGGAGTTTTCCAGTGTGGATAACACTTCATCGGATATGCCGCGGTCTCTCATATGCTGGATCATATCATCGGCGTTCAAGGAAGCCATGCCGCATTCGTAGTGACCCACTACGATGACTTCTTCGGCGTGCAGCTCGTAAAGTGCAACCATGACGCTTCGCATAACACTTCCGAAGGGCTGTGAAATGATCGCGCCGGCGTTTTTAATGATTTTGACATCGCCATTCTTGAAATTCATCGCTTTAGGGAGCAGTTCGACCAATCGTGTATCCATACAAGTGATAATGACGAGTTTCTTCTCAGGAAAACGCCCTGTCAGGTAGGATTCGTACTCTTTATTCTCTACAAAGCTGCGATTGTGTTCCAGTATGCTGTTAAGGTGTTTTTCCATCGATTTTCTCTCCTTTGTATCTATAATTTATTTGTTGTACTTATGCTCTGGCATCTAATACTTGAATATTGGTGCCGTAGTTCTGTCCGCTGCTGTCCAGCCGGAAGGAGTAGGTGGCTGGGTCGGCGTCGAGCCTCATCTTCTCTTCGAAAAAAACGGCCTGCTTGCGGTTCACGATAAACGGCACCGGGCTGCCTGTCTCGACAGCGATATCTTCCATCGTCGGGTCATCTACAATACGCAGGCCCGGGACGCCGTTGACGGCACATCCGCATCCCTCCGTGTCATAGATCAGCCTGATTGTGCCCGGCTTTTCCCCAAGTTTGTCCATCAGCTTCAGCTCTGCTTGCGGGGTGAGTTGAATTATCACGGCATCACTCCTTTATATGTATATTGTTATTTATTCTTTCTGGAAGTTGATTATATACCTTGTAAAAAGTATCATCAATAGAGTATAGAAGAATCCTATTATAAAAAAAGAAGGTGTGCCGGAATGGCAGTACAACATTTACCAAAATGGGAACAATTTGATCGATTGGTTCGCAAAATCATGAGTTATTACGAAGCTATTGGCCTACTTCATTGGGATTTACGGACGGGTGCTCCACGCAAGGGAACCGAAATTCGTTCGGAAACGATCGGGGTTCTATCCACAGAGGCATTTAAGCTGCAAATATCGGAAGAGATGGGTCAGCTGTTATCATTTTTTGCGGAGCCGAAACAGGCAGAACAGCTGGATGATCGCAAACGCCGCATGATTGCGGAAGCCCGCAAGGTGTACGATCAGAGCAAATCCATCCCGCCTGAACGCTTCCGGGAGTATTCCATTCTCGCCGCCCAATCGGAAACGAAGTGGGAGGAAGCGAAGAAGAACAGCGATTTTGAAGGTTTCAAACCTTACTTAACGAAGATTGTTGCGTTCAAGCAAGAGTTTATTGAATATTGGGGCGTGAAAAATACCAGATACGACACACTCCTTGACATGTACGAGCCGGATTTAACGGTGGAAAAGGTGGATGCCATCTTCGACCGTCTGAAAGCGCGTCTGGTACCGCTAGTTCATGCGATCCAGGAATCGCCCTTCAAGCCGAAAACGGACTTCTTGAAACAGCTGTTTCCGAAAGAACAGCAGGAGAAATTCAGCTTGTTCCTGCTGGAGCAAATGGGCTACGACTTTGAAGCGGGACGTTTGGACGAGAGCGTGCACCCGTTTGCGACGGGCCTGAACCCGGGAGATGTGCGCATTACGACCATGTATCTTCCGGATGATGTGTTAAGTGCGGTATTCAGCTCTTTGCATGAGGGAGGGCATGCCCTTTACGAGCAAAATATCGATAAGGAGCTTGCAGGTACGCCGCTCTCCGGTGGTACCTCGATGGGCATCCATGAATCTCAATCGCGTCTGTGGGAAAATATGATTGGTCGCAGCCGTCCATTCTGGCGCCGTTATTTCGCGGATCTGCAGCAGCATTTCCCTGAACAATTGCAGGACGTGGACATCGAGGATTTCTATTTGGCCGCGAATAAGGTAGAGAACTCTCTGATTCGAATTGAGGCGGATGAGCTTACTTATAACCTGCACATCATCATTCGTTATGAGATTGAGAAAATGCTCTTTAACGAAGGGTTGGCGGTGAAGGATCTTCCAGAGACCTGGAACGCGAAGTATAAAGAATACCTCGGCATTATGCCGCCGAACGACGGAATGGGTGTTCTGCAGGACGTTCACTGGTCCGGCGGAGATTTTGGATATTTTGCTTCGTATTCCCTCGGCAACATGTATGCGGCTCAGATGCTTCATACGATGCGCAAAGAACTGCCGAACCTCGACCAGCTCATCGAAGAGGGGAACCTGGCTCCGATCAAGGAATGGCTGACGGACAAGGTTTACAAGTACGGAAAGAGCGAGAAGCCGTCCGAGATTATCGTACGCGTCACCGGAGAAGAACTGAATCCGGACTATCTGGCCGATTATCTCGAAGAGAAGTATAAAGAGATTTACAAACTTTAATTATCACTATAAACGACAAACGCAGCCCAAGTGGCTGCGTTTTTTTTGTAGGTAGGACAGTCCATAATGTCATTCCACATCCGCCAGCACACTCTATCAGGTGTTTAACCTTTGGGCAGGCACATGCATATGCTGAAAAGAAACATTGGGTCAATGGGGAATGGAGGGTTACGATGAAGCGTCAAAAATGGTGGGGGCTGGCGTTAACCATGCTGCTTGTTTGCGGAGTGGCGCTTGCCGGGTGCGGTGGCGGCGGATCGGCTACGAAAGTCAAGATTGGCGAAGTGACGCGCTCGATCTTCTATGCGCCGCAGTATGTCGCATTGGAAAAAGGATTTTTCAAGGTAGAGGGGCTTGATGTCGAGCTGCAGACGACCCCTGGCGGAGACAAAACGATGACGGCCCTGTTGTCGGGAGCCATCGATGTGGCACTTGTCGGCTCGGAAACTTCGATTTATGTGTATCAACAGGGCTCTGAAGATCCGGTCATTAACTTCGGACAGGTGACGCAGACGGACGGGACATTTCTGATGGCAAGAGACGGATCGGGTGCTTTTGACTGGAACAACCTGAAGGGTAAAGTATTCCTCGGTCAGCGTAAAGGCGGAATGCCGCAGATGGCAGGCGAGTTTACCTTGAATAAAAAAGGAATCGATCCGCACGCGGATCTGGAGCTGATTCAAAATATCGATTTTGCGAATATCGCCTCTGCCTATGCATCCGGTACAGGTGAATTTGTTCAGCTCTTTGAGCCGCAGGCATCCATATTTGAAACAGAAGGCCGGGGCAAGGTGGTCGCGTCCTTTGGCGTAGAAAGCGGACGTTTGCCATATACCGTATTCATGACAAAGCAGAGCTATATCGACAAAAACGATGCAACGGTGCAGAAGTTTACGAATGCCCTTTACAAGGCACAGCAATGGGTGCATGCAAGCAGCCCGGAAGACATCGCGGATGCGATCATGCCTTATTTCAAGGATAGCGACCGCGACATCGTGGTGTCCTCCGTTAAACGCTACAAGGAGCAAGGCAGCTATGCAACTGATCCGATCGTGGACGAGGCGGAATGGAACAATCTGCTGGACGTGATGGAGCAAGCCGGGGAACTGAAAGAACGGGTTGCGCCTGACACAATTGTCAACAACAGCTTTGCCGAGAAAGCGAAACAAGCTAAATAATGAAGTACTCCTAATCCATAGAACGAAAGGAGAGAGCACCAATGGTACCGGTAGTTGAATTGAACGATATCGCTCACGCATATGTCACGGATCGGGAAGCCTCTCTGGCTGTGGAAGGAATTCAATTGAAGGTGGAACCGGGGGAGTTCATCAGCCTGGTTGGGCCTAGCGGCTGCGGCAAGACCACCATCTTGTCTGTCATTGCCGGCTTGCTGCAGCCATCCAAAGGAGTCGCCTACGTGAACGGCAAACCGGTAAACGGACCGTCGCCGGAAGTTGGGTACATGCTGCAGCAGGACTATTTATTTCCTTGGCGCACCATTATGGATAACGCCTTGATCGGCTTGGAACTGACGGAGCGATTGAATCCGGAAAGCCGAGGCGTGGTACAGAGTTTGCTCAAGGAGATGGGTCTTGCGGACAGCGGTAATCTCTATCCCGCCCAGCTGTCAGGCGGAATGAGACAACGGGTTGCACTCGTAAGGACCTTGGCGACAGACCCGGGCCTGCTGCTGCTGGATGAACCTTTCTCCGCACTGGATTATCAGACGAAGCTGCAACTTGAGGATCTGATCGTGGAGACCTTGAAGGAGCGGGGGAAAACCGCCATTCTGGTCACCCATGATTTGTCTGAAGCGATTGCGATGAGTGATCGTGTCATTCTCCTGAACCGCAACCCGGGGAGGGTTCACCGCATGTTCAATATTCCCGAGAACATACGCCGGGTGCAGCCTTTTTATGCTCGTAAGGAGCCAGGGTTCAACGAATTGTTTCATGAGATCTGGGGCGAAATGCAAACGATCGGGAAGGAGTGAAGCTTATGACAACAAGGGATGAGCCTTCTGCTTCTTCTTCGAAGGGCTGGCTCCAGGATATTTATGTTCAGCATATGAAGCGAAAGAAAAGCATGCGCACACGCGTGCTGACCGTCCAGCTTAGCTTGCTGCTGCTATTCTTTATCTGGTGGGAAGCGGCAGGCAGATTCAAATGGATAGACGTGCTGCTCTTCAGCTATCCGACCAAAATTTTTGCCAACATATGGGGGAATATGATCAGCGGCGAGTTATGGGGGCACTTGGGGGTCACGGTAGGAGAGACGGTTGTCGGATTCCTGCTCGGCACGCTGGTAGGCACGCTGCTGGCCGTATTTATCTGGTGGTCACCGTTTCTTAACAAGGTTCTGGATCCCTACATGGTTGTGTTCAACAGTATGCCGAAAGTGGCGCTGGGACCCATATTTATCGTGATGTTTGGCGCGGGTTTTACCGCTATTGTCGTCACTACGTTATCCATCACGGTCATCGTGACCACGCTTGTTGTTTACAACAGTTTTCATGAGGTGGATTCCAATCTGATCAAGGTCGTCCGGACCTTTGGCGGAACCAAGCGCCAGGTGTTTCAGCGAGTTATTTTGCCGGCTTCCTATCCGACGATCGTGTCAACGCTTAAGGTCAACGTGGGCATGGCGTGGGTCGGCGTTATCGTCGGGGAATTCCTGGTCGCCAAATCGGGTCTCGGTTACTTGATTATGTACGGCTTTCAGGTATTCAATTTCACGCTTGTGTTGTCGAGTCTGCTCATTATCGCCGTTGTAGCTACAGCTATGTATCAAATGGTGGTATATATAGAAAGGATCCTGATGCGAGGCTAACTGAACTGGGTATTCAACAAGCTGAGAATCTTGCACAATTTCTTACAGGTAAAGATTATGAACTCCTTTATCTTGCCCACCATGAGAAAGGGAAATGCAAAAAAGCGGCGTTAATGGTCTTGGTTGGGGGATACTGTTTAAGAGAGTTATTGTGTACAATTGGAAAGTTTGGAGGTTGACATGTTCTGCACTATTTTGCTAGTATGTATCACGAAATAAATTTTCCTTTAATACAGTCCAGAGAGGCTGAAAAGGGCTACGTGATATTTTTAGGCTAATAATATCTATGTCTTCGCATGCCCTTTTGCCCTCTGTGCAAGAAGGGCTTTTTATTTTGCTTAAGTACCTCTTTTAAAGGGAGTCCTGTGAGGCTTCAAAAGAGAATGGAAAAGTCTTGTGTAATCCATTCCCTCAAACACGCTAAAAGAGAGTTTTATCATCAAGAATTTGGAGGAACGCTAGAATGGATTATCGTAAGAAGACAGTAGTAGCTTCAGTAGCTGGTTTAACGTTGGAAGGAATGGACATTATGTTTGTTTCCTTTGCAATGACAATGATTATTTCAGAATTTAACATTGACTTCGCAACGGGTGGACTGATTTCTTCCATAACGAATATCGGCATGCTGCTAGGCGGTACTATTTTTGGGATTTTAGCTGATAAGTTTGGGCGGGTAAAGGTGTTTGCGAATACCGTCTTGTTGTTTGCAATTGGAACGGCTTTAACGGGATTAGCAGCGAATATTGAACAAGTATATATTTTCAGATTTATCGCAGGTCTTGGCGCAGGGGGTGAATATGGAATTGGTATGGCTCTCGTTGCTGAGGCTTGGCCGAAAAACAAACAAGGAAGAGCTTCCTCGTATGTGAGTGTAGGTGCACAGTACGGAGTTATTTTAGCAGCGTTGCTAAGTGCTGTCATTCTTCCGTTCTTGGGATGGAGAGCTTTATTCTTTGTTGGAGTGGTACCTGTCATTTTCGCCGTTATTGTGCGAAAGAACCTTGAAGAATCTCCAGAGTGGCTGGCTGCCCAAAAAAATAAAGAAACCAACAAACAACATGAAAAAGGCAAGCTGGCTCAACTATTTGAAACGCCTAGAACATCGCTGACAACAATTTCATTGATTATTATGGCAACGGTGCAAATTGCCGGCTACAATGGTTTGATGATTTGGCTGCCATCCATGCTACAGAAATCTCAAGGTTTATCCGTTTCAAGTTCTGCTCTTTGGACCATTAGTACAGCGGTTGGCATGATTATTGGGATGCTAGCGTTCGGCCTGTTTATGGACCGATTTGGTGCAAAGCGTGCTTTTGGCATCTTCTTGCTTGCCTCTGCATGTGCTGTGTTTTTATACTCCTATGCTGCTGGAAGTGTTGCCATTTTAATCGGTGGCGCGATTGTCGGTTTCTTCTCGAATGGCATGTTTGCTGGGTATGGAGCTTTAATTAGCAGCTTCTATCCTGTGCAAATTCGAAGTACGGCGACAAATACGATTTTTAACTTCGGTAGAGCCATTGGAGGGTTTTCGCCAATCTTTGTCGGCTATATTCTTCAAAGTTATGATATGACGGTCGTCATGATCTACTTAGCCGCCTTATATTGTATTTCCCTTATCTTCATGTTGACTCTAAAAAAAGGGCCAAGTGAGGTTTTGCAACCCGTTGAAGTTAAAATAAATTAAAGCATGAAAGAACGAATTCCACACCATAGGGATTCGTTCTTTTTTATGTGCACCCGGCATGGTATGCATATGTACTCCTCTTACCCACCAGATTTATGCGGAGAAGAATTTATCTGTGCTAATTGAAGAACTTCTTAACTTATTTGGCTAGGAAATCGGCTGTGAATTTTTCAATAAATCCATATTTTACCCTGAAAGAAGCCTCGGGGTATGTGATAATGTCTTTGGGATGGGTTAGGAGAACTTGGAGGAAATGAAAGCGATGAAATTTATAATTCGAAAGATGAGAGAGCCCGACGATTATGCTGCGGTTGCGTCGCTGCTCAATACGGTTTGGCCGGAACCGATAACGGCAGAACTTTTGAAGGAAGAGGAGGACCAAATCCCTCCGGGAAAGCTGGATTACAATGAGAAGGGCGAACTGACAGGATGGGATCGTCCCAAATGGGTAGCGGAAGATGAGTCGGGGCAAGTTGTTGCTTACGCTATCGCTTGGAGGGCACCTTGGACGGAGCCGGGTGAATTATTCCTCACCCTTGTCGTACACCCGGAAAGCCGCGGGAACGGGGTAGGCAAGGCGATGTACGATACGCTTCACCAATGGGCGGCAGAGGTTAAAGCCTCTCATCTGACCGTTATTTTGAGAGAAACGGACGCTTCGTCGGCAGCTTTTGCCGAACGTCGCGGTTACATACAGGAGCGCCATATCTTCGAATCCGTTTTGGATCTGGCATCGTTTGACGACGACAACCTGTTTGTTGCGGTTGAAGAGGCAGAGCGGGCCGGAATTCAGTTCATTACATTAGCCGATGAGCCGGGAGAAGACGGGGAAAGAAAGCTCTATGAGCTGTACAAGGTCACGCAGCCGGATATACCGGGTTTTTCCGGCGATTTCCCTTGGTTTGAAGAATGGAAGAAATGGAGCGTTGGACACAGCAGAGTGCGCCCGGAATGGATCCATATCGCCAAGGACGGCGACCGCTACATCGGTGTCGTCACATTGCAACAGAACGAGCAGACGCAGGCGATGTATCATGAATATACAGGCGTTCTGCCGGAGTACCGGGGCCGCCGCATCGCGCTTGCCTTAAAGCTGCTCGGCATTCAAACAGCACGTGCATGCGGAGTCCCTTATTTGAGAACGCATAACGATTCCATGAACATCCCGATGCTTCGAATTAACCGTGATCTTATCGGTTTCCGGGCGGAGCCCGGGAATTACAAGATGGTGCATAAGCTGTAAACATCAACAATTGGAGAAAGAGGAAATAGAAATGGAAATAAAAAAAATCAGGAATAGAAATATTCTGTTTACGTATCGGCAGCCTGCTGGTTGGGATTTAAATGTTCAGCTTATTCTCGGCAATCGGTACAATTACATCATCGATACAGGCTTGGGCTCTGTGAGCATGGAGCCTGTCAAAGAATACATAAAGCATGATACCAAGCCCGTCATCGTCATCAACACCCATTACCATTGGGATCACATCTGGGGAAACAGCTCGTTTCGAAACTGCACGATTATATCTCACACGAACTGCAGGGACATGATCGAGATACATTGGGAAGAGATGATGCAGAAATACGGGCATTTTGTTGACGGTGAAGCCGAAAAACTTCTTCCCGATCTAACTTTCGAACAAGAGATCTACTTTCCCGATGACCAAATAAGAATCATGTATACACCCGGGCATACCGCGGACTCCATCAGCATTATGGATGAATGGGAAAAGGTCATTCATGTAGGCGATAATATCGGTGACTCGATGGAGGAGCTGGTTCCAAGCCTCTATGGTGAAAAAGATGACTATATCAAGACGCTTTTAAAGTATAAAGAAATGGATATGGAACTTTGTGTGTCAGGGCATAATACGGTTACGGAAAAGCAAGTCTTTGACAAAATCCTGGATCTCTTATAAGGGGTTCCACCAACATTTTAACGGAAGTAGACACTAAGTACTATTTAATAGTTATCCAAAAAGCCGGTTTTCCTCTCTAAGGAATCCGGCTTTTCATATTCAATGGACACTTGTACGTTATGTCTAACGAGAATTTATTCATAGCATCTAAGGATGCGGAAAATGCTCATAGCAGTCGACTAGAAGGATGTACTAAATTTGAAATAGCAAAGAGGGGCGAGGCCCCTCTTTCATTCATCTACACTTCACTCTCTTCCATCGCTCGGATTGACTCGGCGACCTTGGCCATCATCGAGCATTCGATCCGTTTGCGGAACACGTCACAACTAAACTCGTAAATTCCTTTGATGGAACCCGTCGCATGCAAAGCATTGGCAGGGCAGCCGCCACTGCAGTAGAGTTTAGCCCAGCACCCCTTACACTCCGGCTTCGTGTAGCAGTTGCTCTCTTGGAATTGGCATTGCAGCTCAGGCCGCGTGATGCCATCCCAGATGTTGCCCATGCTGTACGCTTCATCCCCGACAAACTGGTGGCAAGGGAACAGTTCGCCCCATGGTGTGACAGCGAGATATTCTGTGCCTGATCCACAGCCCGTGATCCGCTTCTGAATGCACGGTCCCTCTGAGAGATCAAGCATGTAATGATAGAAGGTAAACCCTTTGCCATGTTTGCTGCGCTCAATCATTTCCTTGGCGAGAATTTCGTACTGATTGTATATCTCCGGGAGATCCTTCTCGGTAAGCGCATAAGGTTCCCGTGGATCACAGATGACCGGCTCCATCGAGATTTTGTCAAAACCCAGATCTGCGATATGGAAGATGTCGTTGGTGAAGTCGACATTGTTCCGCGTATACGTTCCCCGTACATAGTATTCTTGATCTCCGCGCTTCTGGATGAATTCCTTGAACTTCGGCACGATAGAATCATAGCTGCCCTTACCGGTAACGGTTGTGCGCAGCCGATCATGTACCTCTTTTCTTCCATCCAAGCTCAAGACGACATTGTACATTTCCTGATTTAAAAACTCGGTAACTTCATCGTTGAGCAGCATGCCGTTCGTGGTGAAGGTGAAGCGGAATTTTTTCTTCCATTCCTTCTCTTTGCTTCGTGCGTATTTTACAATCTCTTTGACGACTTTCCAAGCCATAAGCGGTTCCCCGCCGAAAAAGTCCATATCAAGGTTTCGGTGATGGCCAGAATTTTCGAGTAGATAATCGATAGCTCTTTGCCCAACCTCTACGCTCATAATTGCTCGATCACCATTGTATTTCCCTTGGCTGGCAAAGCAATACTCGCACGACAGATTGCAGGTATGTGCGACATTGAGACAGAGCGCCTTTACATACGTTTTACGTGTTTTTAAATGATTAGAAAGGTCCTCGTAGGCATCCTCTGTAAAAAGCTGCTCATTCTTAATAAGTTCCTCGACCGCTGAGATTGTCTCCTGAATGCTCTCTTCTGAATATTGTTTTTCCATCATGAACGCCAGGATTTGTTCGGGTGTCTCATGTTCATAAAGCGCAATAACTTCATATGCCAGGTCATCAACAACATGTACAGAGCCACTATAGGTGTCGATTACGATGTTGTATCCGTTCAGTTGATATTGATGAATCATACTGCGAATCAAGCTCCTTTTTATTACAAATTGCAGGCGGCTATTCAGCAGAAACAACTTCGCCGTCCTTGTAAGGACGGCGGTGAGTTTCTTTGCCCATTTGTTATTTGTTCATTGCGTTCTCACAACGCTGATTAGCTACGCCGCAGGAAGTCTTGCAAGCAGATTGGCAAGATGTCTGGCATGCGCCGCATCCGCCGTGTTTTGCAGTGTCCATCAGTTTGCGTGTGCTTAGTGTTACGATTCTTTTCATCATGAATAACTCCTCTACCATTTCGTGAATTCGAATAAACTCGCTACGTTGAACTATGGTAACAACAACTTGGAATACTCAACAATCAAAAAGGTCACACTAATTGGAAAATCTAATGGTCTAGGCCACCCAGGCATGGTTGTTTATGGCATTAAAATAAGCTAGGATGAAGATACCTTATAATATGTAGTCACATGAAAGGTAACATATATAGTCATCATCAACTCGCCTGGAGGCTCTTCATCACATGGGATTTCGTGTCATCAAAACGGCTGCGGCAAGCCTGCTTGCCATCTTAATTACAGATGCCTTGAACATACCGGGGGCTACGTCCGCCGGTCTTCTTGCAATACTCGGCGTTGACGTCACGCGAAAACGGAGTGTGCGCTCCATCTCGTCCAGATTGTTCGCGTCATTGCTGGGTTTGGTCCTGGCGTGTATTCTATTTTATTTCCTAGGATTTCATTATTGGGTATTGGCTCTATACATATTGCTTGCATTTCCCGCGATTTCAAAGGCGAACTTTAAGGAAGGCATTGTAACCAGCTCGGTCGTGGTGTTTCGGGTGTTTCAGGGGAAAGAGATCGGAATGGACATTTTGCTAACCCAAATTGAACTGTTGATTATCGGTCTCGGATCGGCCATGCTTGTGAACTTGGTTTATATGCCGAACAGCGAGGGAGCGATGATGGAGATTCGCCGGAAGGTGGACGGGCTCTTCTCTGTCATTTTCCATCATTTCTCGCTTACGCTTCGCGATCCCGAACATATATGGGACGGTAAAGAGTTAATTGAGGCTAACCGGCAGATTGAAAGAGGAATTGAGGAAGCGAAGCGGGCATCAGAGAATCAGATGATTCATCCGGACGGCTCCTGGAACATCTATTTTTATATGCGGAAGGAACAGATGGAGAATATCCAGAGCATGATGCATCAAATATCCCAAGTGTACGAGCGGCTTCCTCACGGCCTGCTGACGGCGGAAATATTCGATCAGTTAAGCAAGGATGTCATTGCCGAAGGATATACGGGCAAGTCCGAAGGACTGCTGATTGAGCTGGAGGACAGGTTCAAGGAGATGGAACTGCCGACGACCCGCGAAGAATTCGAGGTCCGGTCCGCCATCCTGCAGTTATGCCATGAGCTGGAATACTATTTGAATATTTCAAAGAAGTATAAGGCACCCACGGCGAAAAAACCGCAGAAGCGCGCGGATTCGGCCGTATAGCTCAGAGATTCGCAAAAAAAAATCTGATATTTTTAGCATCATATGAATTTATTTGGACCACTTCATTCAACATTCGCCCATGTCTTGCATACACATGTATGGAATGATTGTATGGAGGAGGTTCGAAGATGTCATTGAGTCATAAACACCAATGTAGAGAAATCATCACGAAGGCGATCTGCGGCAAGGGTCGTAAATTCTCTACCGTAACACATACCGTGACTCCGCCTAATAATCCGACCAGTATTTTGGGGGCTTGGATTATAAACCATCAATATGAGGCGGTTGCCGCCGGAGACGGAATTGAAGTTATTGGTACTTACGATGTTAACATCTGGTATTCCTATGACAAAAATTCACAGACCGATGTGGCGAAAGAAACGGTATCGTATGTAGAACGCGTGCCTCTTTCTTATCTGGATCCGAAGCATCGTGCATCCACGGTGGAAGTGTCGGCTGAAGCGACACAGGAGCCGAGCTGTGTTGAGGCCAGCGTATCCTCGAATGGCACGAGTGTTATTCTGCGGGTAGAGAGAGAGTACGCGGTGGAGCTAATTGCCGAAACCAAGGTTGTCGTCAAAGTATGCAGCCATCACCATGGCGACTACGAAGACAAAGAATTTGATTACGTCCTGGGAGACGAAGTCGATGATTACCAAGACCTTGATTACGAAGGTCTGGAGGATGAACTGTAAGATAACCCTCCTGTAGGAATGATTCTAATCTTAGCATATGCAGTGAGGGCAGCTTTGCGGAGGGCGGATGCCCTCTTTTTTATTTTTTTTTACAGGGGGATTAGGAGATGGCTCAAATTAAAGTAGAACCAGCTGCTGTAAAAGAATATGTACCATTGAAGGGAGCCGCTGTGCTCCTCGCGCAAGCACGTCTGGTCAGATCCGGGATACCGTGCTCTCTGGGCTTGAGTTCAGTTGAGGAGAAGCATTTCACAGCCAGGTACGCGGTTCATGTCAAGCAGTTGTCCGCAGTCTCGATCCGCTCTTATCACCTTGGCGGCAGCGAAGTGATATTTGAGCCCGATCCCGAGAACGGGAGGTATGAAGATGGCCTGCATCGGAGATTGGAGAAAGCGGCCCTGCGATCACTGTATACGCTGGGTGTGGATGAAGGAGAGGTCATCATCACGGCTCGGCCCGGGCGAAGATACTTAGTCGAGGATGTCCGCATGAAAGCGGGCCGGAATAAAACCGTCATGAGTGCCAAAGGCCAACAGGCGGCAGGTTTTCACGCGCATAACGAAGACAGTGAGTTTCCTTTGACTCCGCAGCTACTCATGGGGATGGATCCCGAATTTGTGCTGATGAAGGATAACGGAGACATTGTGTATGCATCCGAATTTATGGAGCGTGGCGGATCGGTCGGTAGTGACGCCGTTCGTTATCGGGGTGAGGTCATTTACCCCATTGCCGAGCTGAGGCCGTTACCGAGAGCAAAGCCGAAGGAGTTAATGATTGAAATGCAAAGAGCTCTGCGTCAAGCCCAGAGCCTGATTACCGATCATTCACTAACATGGAGGGCAGGAGCTCTGCCTTATGGTGAGTTCCCGTTAGGCGGCCATATTCATTTCAGCGGAGTACCGCTCTCCCTGTCTCTTCTTCAGACCCTGGATAATTATCTGGCTCTGCCGCTGGCGCTGCTGGAAGACCCCAAGGGGCATCTTCGCAGGCCCCGTTATGGTTATCTGGGGGATTTTCGGAGACAGCCGTATGGCGGGTTTGAATACCGTACGCTTCCCAGCTTTCTCGTTTCGCCGCTTGTCGCGAAGGTGTCACTCTATGTTGCCTATCTGGCAGCTCGGTACAGCGACCGCTTGCTAGCGAGGCCATTCAATACGGAACGTTACCATCGCGCCTATTACGAAGGTGACAAGTCCGTGCTTCAAGAATGTATTGCAGGCTGGTACAGGGATTTGTCAGCACTGCCGGAATATTCGGACTTTGCTCGTGAAATCGAACTGGCTCTTGCGCACATGGAGGCGGGGCGTACATGGGATGAGAGCAGAGATATCAGGCCGCTGTGGAATATTCCACTCAAGCCGTGATGCCTTGCGGTCAATTTCTGTTATAATGGAGGTCAAGCTAGAAGGTAATGGAGGTACGTCATGGCTAAATATACGCCGATGATTGAACAATATTTGAAGGTCAAAGAACAAGCGCGCGATGCGTTTCTTTTTTTCCGCTTAGGCGATTTTTACGAAATGTTTTTTGATGATGCGATCCTCGCATCGAAGGAATTGGAGATTACGCTGACCGGCCGCGAAGGCGGCGGTGCAGAGAAAATCCCGATGTGCGGAGTGCCTTATCATTCAGCGGAGGGTTATATCCAGCGGTTGATAGAGAAAGGGTACAAAGTCGCCATCTGCGAACAGATGGAGGATGCTTCGGTCACCAAAGGCATGGTGCGGCGGGAAATCGTCCGGGTCGTCACGCCGGGGACCATCATGGACGGCAAAGTCATGCACGACAAATCGAACAATTACATGGTGTGTGTGACGGAAGCCGGTGGCTTGATGTCTTTATCGGCATGCGATCTGTCAACCGGCGAGCTTTATGTGACATCGGTCCCATCTTCGGAGGAATGGCTGAGGGATGAGATTGGTCTCTATGAACCTTCCGAGATCATAGGGGACACAGCGCTTCTTGATATCATTTCATCTCAGGCTCTTCCAGGCAGCCGCAACATCGTTTATACGGCATGGGATCGTAGGGAGGACGCATTGGTTCGTACCCAATTCGGAGAACCGGCCTGGGCCCGCCTGGAAGAGGAGCGAAGAGCCTGCATATCCCTGCTGATCTCGTATTTAAGCGAGACGCAGAAGCGGTCACTGGGACAGCTGACACAGATTGCTTCCTATGAACCGGGACAATACATGGTTCTGGATCCATTCACCAGACGCAACCTGGAGCTGGTTGAGACAGTTCGTGAGCGTTCAAAGAAAGGTTCGCTCCTGTGGCTTCTGGATCGCACGGAAACCTCGATGGGAGCCAGACTCCTGCGGCGGAGAATCGATAAACCGCTGCTGTCTAGGAGCCGGATTGAAGAGCGGCTGGAGGCTGTCGAGCATTTGTATAACCAGTACATATTGCGTGAAGATCTGCGGATGGCGCTTAAAGAGATATACGATCTGGAACGGTTGGTCGGTCGGATTGCGTTCGGCAGCGCGAACGGACGGGATTTGAACGCGCTCAAGTTGTCATTAAGACAAATTCCTTCCCTGAAAGAGCTGTGTGCCCAGTCGGCTTCCGAGACGCTCCGCCGGGTGGCAGCGGATACGGATATTTGTGACGATTTGTGTGAACTGATCGAGAATGCGATTGTTGATGAACCGCCGGTGTCCGTGCGTGACGGAGGCATCATCAAGCCGGGCTATCACGAGCGGCTGGATGAATTTCGTGAAGCGAGCACCAGCGGCAAACGATGGATCGCGGAGCTGGAAGCGAAGGAACGCGCGGCTACGGGGATCAAGTCGCTGAAGATCGGCTACAACAAGGTGTTTGGCTATTATATCGAGGTGACCAAGTCCAATCTGTCGTCCCTACCGGAAGGCCGGTACGAACGCAAGCAGACGCTGGCGAACGCGGAGCGTTATGTCACACCCGAGCTGAAGGAGAAGGAAGGTCTGATCCTGGAGGCGCAGGAGAAGATGGTGGACTTGGAGTACGCCCTCTTTACCGAGCTCAGGGACAAGCTGAATACCCAAGTGAGCAGGCTGCAGAAGCTCGCTGAGCGGATTGCCGAGATTGACGTCTACCAATCGTTGGCTGCGGTCAGTGCGGAATACCGGTTCGTGAAGCCGGAACTGAGCGAAGGTTATGATTATATCGTTGAAGGCGGTCGTCATCCTGTCGTGGAAGCCGTCATGAAGGATTCATCGTTTATCGCGAACGGAACGGATTTGCGCAAGGACGGCTCCTCGATCCTGCTTATTACCGGTCCGAATATGGCTGGAAAAAGCACGTACATGCGCCAGGTTGCCTTATTATCGATTTTGGCCCAGATGGGCTGTTTTGTCCCGGCAGAGCGTGCGGTTATCCCGCTGGTCGATCGTATCTTTACCCGCATCGGGGCGGCCGACGATCTGATCGGCGGCCAGAGTACCTTCATGGTGGAGATGGCGGATATCCAGGTCATGACGGAAAAAGCAACGCCCCGCAGCCTGATCATCATTGATGAGCTTGGACGCGGTACGTCGACGAGTGAAGGCATGGCAATCGCGCAAGCCGTGATTGAGTATGTGCATGATCATATCGGCTGCAAGGCATTGGTTTCGACGCATTTCCATGAGCTTGCTCATCTTCAAGAAAGCCTTGGCGGTCTCAAAAACTATTCCATGGCGGTTCAGGAAAGCGGAGATAAAGTGCATTTCCTCCGTAAGCTGATCCCTGGGGCGGCCGACAGCAGCTACGGCATTTACTGCGCGAGATTGGCCGGCTTGCCCGGCAGTATCATTGACCGCGCCTATGGGCTGCTGCAGGGCCTGGAGATGGCTTCGCTGGCCGCGGTGGCATCAGAGCAAGGGGCTGTGATGCAGCGCGAGCAGCCAACTGCCGCACCTCCGTCCGATGAAAGACGAAGCGGACCGGAAGCTGTGTATGAGCATCGAGAAGATACAACGCTGTATACTGAAGGCTTGGGCGGTGCTGACCAGAAAGGCGGCGTGGTACAGCTCTCCATTTTTGGCGAGGAGGAAGTGCCTGAATCGAGTGCTAAGCCTGGTAAGGATCAGCACCCGATGCCGCAGGAAGCCTCTCAAGATCCTGCAATCAAGAGCCTCATTGATGCTGTTAAGGGCGCGGACGTGATGAATATGACGCCGCTTCAGGCCATGCAGTTCCTGAATGACCTGAAGCTTCAAGCAAAGGATATGTGATTTAGCATAGGAATGAAATGAAACGGAGGTAGGAATGATGGGGATTATTCGGATTTTGGACGAGCATATTGCAAACCAGATTGCTGCCGGTGAGGTGGTGGAGCGACCTGCCTCCGTTGTGAAGGAGCTAGTTGAGAACGCCATTGATGCCGGGAGCACCAAGATTGACGTAACGGTTGAAGAAGGCGGACTGGACAGCATTCGCGTAACGGATAACGGTGCCGGCATTGATCCGGAGGATTGCGAGACGGCTTTTTATCGTCATGCAACAAGCAAAATCGCTGAAGGCCGCGATTTGTTCCAAATCACCAGTCTTGGATTCAGGGGCGAAGCCCTGCCATCCATTGCGGCTGTATCCAAGGTGCGGCTGGTTACCTCCAATGCTCAGGATGGGCGCGGACGTGTGATCGAGATCGAAGGCGGTCATCTGCGCGTGAACGAAGAGACGGCCGCACCCAGAGGAACGGATTTCCTCGTGAAGGAATTGTTCTTCAATACGCCGGCAAGGCTGAAATATATGAAAACAATCCAAACGGAGCTGGGGCACATATCCGACTATCTGTATCGTCTGGCCCTCTCCCGGCCGGATATTGCCTTTACGCTCAAGCACAATGGAAACTCGCTGCTGCAGACGCTGGGCAACGGCGATCCCCTTCAGGTCATTGCGGCCATATACGGTACTCAATCGGCCAAAGCGATGCTGCCGTTTGAAGCAGAGAATATGGATTATACGTTAAGCGGATATATCAGCCGTCCGGATTATACCCGGGCAAACCGTAACGGCATGTCGCTCATCATTAACGGGCGGTATGTCCGGAACTACGGCTTAATGCAGGCGATTTTGAGAGGTTATCATACGCTGCTGCCGATCAACCGGTTTCCGCTCGTTGTCATTCAACTGTCCATGCACCCCTCGTTGATCGATGTGAATGTGCATCCATCCAAGCTGGAGGTGCGGTTCAGCAAAGAGCAGGAGCTGTTCGCTTTTGTGGAGGAAGAGATTCGCAAGGTGCTGCAGCAGGAAATCCTAATTCCTCGCCCGGCCAAACAAAATATTGGCAAAAGCGACAACGCCTATATCCAGGAACAGCTGCAATTTTCTTCTGCGCAAGGTCGTGCCTCGGCGATCGGCAGCGGTAATGAACGGGATAGCGCGATCCCAGGAAGCGGCGAGCCTTCCACTGGTGGAAACATGCCTCTCCATGCGCCGCCTGCGTCGACATGGCCGGAAGGGCAGGTCTTCACCCAGTCTGAGTCCAATATCAAGCAGACTTATGGGGCCGGAGCAGCAGGAACAGCTGCCACCTCGCAAATGCGTGAAACGGCAGCTTCTTCTTCTTATCGCAGTGATTACCGCAATGAGACCAGGGGGAATGCCGGAATTCCTGCCATAACGAAGGAGTGGCTGCAGGCGGCCTCAGGACCGGCTCCCGAGATTCCGCCATTTCCGGAGCTTACGCTTATCGGCCAGCATCACGGCACCTATCTCATAGCGCAGAATGATACCGGGCTGTACCTGATTGATCAGCATGCCGCGCATGAGCGGATTAACTACGAGTATTACTACGAACAGTTTGGCAACCCGGCAGACGCATCCCAGGAGCTGCTGCTGCCGATTACGCTGGAATTCACGCCCTCGGAATCGGAGAAGGTGAAGGAACGGCTGCATTGGTTTGAGAAGGTTGGCGTTTATATGGAGTTTTTTGGCGGCCATACCTTCCTGGTTCGTTCCCATCCGTTCTGGTTCCCTAAGGGCGACGAGAAGGCCATTATCGAAGAGATGGCTGAATGGGTGCTGAGCGAACGTAATATCGATATCGCCAAGCTGAGAGAAACCTCGTCAATCATGTGTTCCTGCAAGGCTTCCATCAAAGCCAATCAGAAGCTGACGGAGCAGGAGGCGATGACGCTGATACAGCGTTTAGGCACCTGCCGGCAGCCATACACATGTCCGCATGGACGACCGATCGTGGTTTCGTTCTCAGCTTATGATTTGGAGAAAATGTTTAAGCGCGTGATGTAACAGCAAGGAGGACCTTCATGATTATAACAACTGGAGAAGCGGAAGCGCCGGACATTGTGGAGCGCGCGAGAAGTTTAGCCCAGGAAATCGGCTGCCGTTATGTCCAGCGCGGCGGTCATTCATTGCGGAAATTAGCCCGCAGGTTCGGAGACGATGACGTGCTGATCGTACTGAACGGACATGTACGTCTAAGCGGACCGGGCGGGGCGGTCATGGAATTTCATCCGAGTATGGGGTTTGTCCGATTGAAACGCGTGCTGAACGGAAAACCCGATCCCATGCTGGAGGCTTCCGGTATGGAGGAAGGGGATTCCGTGCTGGATTGTACGGCGGGGCTTGGAGCCGACTCCCTGGTATTCGCAGGCAAGGGCGGGGTGAACAGCCGGATCACTGCCCTGGAGAGCTCACTGCCCCTGTATGCGCTGCTGAAAGAAGGGCTGCGGACCTATGAAAGCCATTTGGAGGCCAGTGATCAGGCGATGAGGCGAATCGAGGTCAGGCACAGCCATCACCTGGATTATTTGAAGTCGCTGCCGGACCGGAGCGTAGACATTGTTTATTTTGATCCGATGTTCCGTGAACCGATCACCGAATCGGCTTCGATCCATCCTCTAAGACATTATGCAAATGGGGAGCCGCTGGAAATGGAAAGTGTGAGAGAAGCGGTCAGGGTCGCGCGCAAAACCGTCGTGATGAAGGAAGCGCGATCCAGTGGAGAGTTTGAGCGGCTTGGCTTTACATTGCCTGAACGGGGAAAATCGAAAATAACGTACGGAGTGATTTCCATTGACAGATGAAACCAAACCGAAACTGCTCGTTCTCATCGGACCAACAGCTGTAGGTAAAACCAAAATGAGCATTGAAATCGCGAAGGAATTGGGGTGTGAGATTATCTCCGGCGATTCGATGCAGGTATACCGGGGCATGGATATCGGAACGGCCAAAATTTCCGTGGAGGAAATGGAAGGTGTTCCCCACTATCTCATTGATATTCACGAGCCCGATCACCCCTATTCGGTAGCCGAATTTCAGGAGCAGAGCCAGAGGCTCATTACGGAGATCACGCAGCGGGGGAAACTTCCTTTTATTGTTGGCGGAACCGGGCTTTACGTGGAGTCGGTGTGTTACGGCTATCAGTTTAGCGAGACGGGAGCGGATGAAGTTTTTCGGGAAGAGCAGTTCCGCTATGCCAACGAGCATGGAGCCGAGGCTCTGCATCAAAAATTGGCCGAGATTGATCCTGAAACGGCCGAGCGGCTTCACCCTAATGACCTACGCCGGGTCGTTCGTGCTATGGAAGTATTTCATGTGACAGGCGTCCCACTTTCGACCCAACTGGCACCTCAAACCAAGGAATCTCCCTATGACTTATGCTTGGTCGGTTTGACAATGGACAGGCAAATGCTATATAACCGTATTGAAGAGCGAATTGATCTTATGCTGAGCCAGGGACTTGTTGATGAGGTGGCGGCGCTCATGAACAAAGGGTTCGCTCCGGGGCTTGTATCCATGCAAGGGCTGGGTTACAAGGAAATCGTTTCGTACCTTAGCGGGGAGTTCAGCTACGAGGAGGCCGTCGTGCTGCTTAAGCGCGATACACGCCGTTTCGCTAAGCGGCAGCTATCTTGGTTTCGCCACATGAAGGACATCGAGTGGGTAGACGTCACCGACTCGGGAAATTTTTCTGCGAACTATCAAAAAATCCGTGCTATAATAGCAGGAAAGTTTCACTGAAATCTTGAATATATTTTCAAAACAATCTAAATGAACCATTGGGGGTACGGCTAATGAACAAGTCCATTAACATCCAAGACACGTTCTTGAACCAACTGCGCAAAGAGAACATCCCGGCCACGGTATACCTTACAAACGGCTTTCAGATCCGTGGAACGATCAAAGCTTTTGACAATTTTACCATCGTGATTGACAGCGACGGCCGTCAGCAAATGGTGTACAAGCATGCTATCTCCACGTTCATGCCGCAGCGTAATGTGTCCCTGATGCAGGATAACAGCAGCGAACAATAGATTTTAGAATGGATTCATAAAGAGCAGAATCGTACCGTAAATGATTAATTTGAAACTTTTTGGCTTATAATTCGTTTAGCTTATAAGGAGTGCAGAGAGCAACCTGAGAAGGTTGTTCTTTTCTTTCCGAGGCATGACTTGAGTCAGAAGGCTTGATCCCGCAAGGGAGTAAGGAGGGGGACAAATGGCTGGAAAAGATAATCAGATGTCACGGTTGAACAAAAACAAAGACAACCCGAAGACATCCAAAACCACGAAACCGAATGCGAAGAAGAAAAAAGGCAAAGGAAAGCGAATTGCATGGGCATTGTTTTTTACGGCCGTCATTGCGATCTTCTGTGCGCTTGCAGGTTATTTGTTCATCTTGATCAGCGGTGAAAAGCTGCTGGAGCAGAATCAGGATAAGCTGACCGCTTACGGTACTTCCAAGGTATATGACCGTAATGGCACGCTGATGGGCGAACTGTCCCTCCAGAAGAGTGATCCTGTGAAGTACGAGGATATACCGGAGCTATTGGTACAAGCATTTATTGCAACAGAAGATAAACGGTTCATGGAGCACAACGGCGTAGACATGTGGTCGATCGGCCGCGCAGCGGTAAAGGATGTCATGGCCCGTTCCATGGTCGAAGGCGGAAGTACGATCACGCAGCAGCTGGCGAAGAACATATTCCTGACAAGGGATAAAACATTCTTCCGGAAGGCGACTGAAATGTCGATCGCGCTGGCGCTTGAACGTAAACACAGTAAACAGGAAATTATTGAGATGTACTTGAACCGGATTAACTTCGGGGGACCTTATTACGGCATCAAAGCCGCATCCGAGCGTTATTTCGGCAAATCGAATCTGAAAAAACTGGAGATATGGGAAATAGCAACACTGGCGGCAATGCCGAAGGGACCGTCCCGATATAATCCGCTCAAGAACCCTGAGCTCTCCAAAGAGCGTCGTGCGGTGGTATTGACTTTGATGGAACAGCAGGGTTATATAACGGCCGAAGAGGCGGCGAAAGCCAAGAAAGTGGACTATGCGTATACACCGCCTGAGAGACAACAGAAATATACAGCGTTTATCGACTATGTAATGGAAGAAGCCGAAGAAAAATGGGGCCTCACCGAGGACGATGTTAATATTGGCGGTTATCAGATTTACACAACGATGGACGTGAATGCCCAGACGGCAATGGAAGAAGAGTTCAAGAATCCGGAAAACTTTGAAAAAGGTCCAGACGACGTGCCGGTTGAAGGTTCTATGGTCATCATTAACCAGGAAACCGGTGGGATCGTAGCCATGTCCGGTGGACGGGAATATACGCGCGGAGGGTTCAGCCGGGCTACCGACAGCCGTCGTCAGCCGGGATCCGCCTTGAAGCCGATTGTATCGTATGCACCGGCGCTGGAATCCGGAAAGTTTACGAAGGACTCCAGATTAAGTAATAAATCGCAATGTTTTGGCACCAATTATTGCCCAAATAACCTGCACGGATATTCGGAGACGATTGGTATGCCGGAAGCGATTCAGCGTTCCGAGAACATTCCGGCCGTATGGCTGTTGAACCAAATCGGCGTAAAAACCGGATTCGAGTTCGCTCAGAGTCTTGGCATCAAGATGACCGAAGGCGATGCGAACTTATCCCTGGCTCTCGGCGGCATGGATACCGGTACGAACACATTCGAGATGGCACAAGCTTTCAGCGCCTTTGCTAATGGCGGAGAATTCAAAGAGGCTTTTGCAATCAAGCAGATTAAAGATAACAAAGGCAAGGTTGTGCATGAGAACAAAGGCAGCAAAGGGAAGCGCGTGATGAGCGCTTCGACGGCTTCGCAAATGACAGACATGATGAAGCGCGTTGTAGAGGACGGAACGGGTAGAAATGCCCGGATCAGTCGTCCGGTAGCCGGTAAGACCGGAACCACGCAGAGCGGCTATAAAGGCGTCAGCTCAAACCGCGACGTATGGTTTGTCGGATATACGCCGGAGTTAACCGCAGCTGTGTGGATGGGTTATGATAACCCAGACCGGCAGCATCTGCTGAAACGAAGCAGTTCGATCTCAGCTTCCTTATGGGGCAAAGTGATGGAGAAGGCGGTTCAAGGCTATGAAGCGAAGAGCTTCCCGAGTACCGAGCCGGTAAAGCCGCCTGTTGAAGAAACGACGTTAACCGCAGTCAGCGGTTTGACGGGCTCCTATAATGGGGAGACTCAGACCGTATCACTGAGCTGGAATCCGGTTCAGGGCAACGTGCAATACCGCGTGTACCGTAAGGAAACGTCGGAATCGGAATACACCCCGATTCTCGATGCCTTGAATGGTACATCCATAGAGGATTTGAGCGCAATGGAGGGATTGACCTATGATTATTATGTGACCGCTATAGACCCGTCAACGAGCCAGGAGTCGGCACCTTCGAACATCCTGCAGATTGTGGCCGTTTCCGAGGAATTGCCACCTGAGGATCTCGAACCCGATCCGGGGGACATCCAGGAACCGCCTCCGGTTGATGAAGGTGACAACGGAGCAGGCAATGAGTTCCCTCCTGGGAATGAGAATGGCAACGGGAACGGAAATGGCAACGGTAATGGCGAGACAGGCAATGGGAATGGTGAAGGCACAGGCAATGGTAATGGTAACGGTAATGGTAATGGTAATGGTAATGGTAATGGTAATGGTAATGGTAATGGAACGAACCCTCCTGACAATGGAAACGGAACCGGGAATGGCCAAGATGGTCAAAATCCTGGCAATGGATCTGATGACTCAGGAGATGGATCTAACCATGGTGACACAGGCACTGGAGGAACCGACACTGATTCGGGCAATATTCCTACGGTACCGGGAACCATTGTGGATCCGTCAGATCCGGTTGATGGTTCTGACGAGTTCCAAGATAGTCCATAATGAACTTGAGAGCCTCCGCATGATTGCGGAGGCTTCTTTGTTTTGAGTGTGATACCCAAATGTGGTAAGCTGGGAATACGAATGGGGAGGAAAAGTTCCATGAAACGTAAATTCGGAGATCGGGCGAATTGGCGCCGTATCACCCGCCGGCACTTCACTTCCCGGTATGTGGAATGTGAGCAGTTTACAGGGTATCTCACGTTATATACCATATATGGCCTGAAAGAACCGTTATGGAAGACGTATGGCCGTCATACTTACCGAATCGCGGACAAAGGCTATTCATGGCTGCAGTATTATCCGAAGGACAGCCATTTCATCGTGACCGCCATGTTTGATGACAAACGAAATATTGTTCAATGGTACATCGATATTTGCAAGAAACAAGGGGTAACAGATCAGGGTGTCCCTTGGTTTGACGATCTGTATTTGGACGTTGTGGTCGTCAAGAATGGTGAAGTGTTCTTGCTGGATGAAGATGAGCTTGAGGATGCCCTAGGGCGGAATGACATTACTCGGGATGACTACAGGCTGGCCAAGGTAACCGCACGGAATCTGCTTCGGGCCATCGACGCGCATGAATTCCCTTACTTTATGATGTCTCTGAAGCATCGCGACCAGTTATTTCATAATGGAGAGTTCAGGAGGAAGAAATAATGCGTCAGGAAATACATAAGAGTCTGTCTCAAACAGGCACGAAGAAGAGAGCATGGTATCGGCGAGGGATGATTACCCTGCTCTCTCTCGTTGTTCTTGGAGTGCTATGGTCAGGTTATGCATATTGGAAGATCGAAAGTGCCGTCAGCAGTCCGTCGGAGAAAGCGGATGTCGGCATTATCCTGGGCGCTTCCATGTGGGGAGATCAGCCAAGTCCGGGGCTTCGCGAGCGGCTCGAGCATGCGCTAGTTGAATACCATGCAGGCCGTTTTGATACCTTCATCGTTTCTGGCGGCCTCGATAAGCCGGGGTATCCATATACCGAAGCCGAAGGAATGCGAAATTTCTTGGTTGACGCGGGCGTACCGGAGGAACGGATCTTCCTGGAGAACGAAGCAACGAGCACTTACGAGAATTTGCTCTTCAGCCAAGCGATTATGGAGGAGCATGGGTGGAACACCGCCATTATAATAACCCATGACTATCACGGGACGAGAGCGATGGAGGTTGCAACAACCCTTGGTTACGATCATCCTTCTATGTCGCTGACGGAATCTGCCGTTTTGCCGATGGCTAAACACAAGTCTAGAGAAGTGCTGGCTTATACGAAATGGACGGCCGATCGGCTGTTGATCGCCATGGGTGTCCTATGAGGACGAAACTTCTAATAAGCAGGCTGTAAATAGAATACATTGGAATAGATAGTCAGCCCTTTGGTAAAGAGGTGAGGAGCAATGAACGGGCGTGTAACGGCCGCTAACGGCCGATCTGAAGGACGGCCATCCAGGCAGATTAATGTCGTGCTCCGCAGCGCGGAACCTCCACTCATCAGCAGTGCGGTTCCGGAACGCGAACCGGCCCCTTCGCCAAACCCTGTTTCCCAGCACAGTCTATTCCAGGAAATACAGAAAGAGCTGGATCAACTGGTAGGTCTCGAACAAATCAAAGACCTGGTATTTGAAATCTATGCTCTGCTTCAAGTGGCTCAGATGCGTTCGGAGGCAGGCTTATTAAGTGGTGGTCATGTGTACCATATGATTTTTAAAGGAAATCCCGGAACTGGGAAAACCACAGTCGCCCGTATCGTGGCAAAGCTGTTTCAGAAGATGGGCGTGCTTAATAAGGGTCACCTGATCGAAGTGGAACGGGCGGATCTCGTAGGTGAATATATCGGTCACACGGCACAAAAGACCAGAGAACTGGTCAAAAAAGCGCTTGGAGGAATTCTGTTCATCGACGAGGCTTACAGTTTGGCGCGCGGCGGTGAGAAGGATTTTGGCAAGGAAGCGATCGATACGCTGGTTAAGGCGATGGAGGATCATAGAAACCAGTTCATTCTTATTCTGGCAGGCTATAGCGATGAGATTGATTTTTTTATGGATTCGAATCCCGGCCTGTATTCCCGATTTCCAATCCAGATGGACTTCCCGGATTACAATCTGGATCAATTGATACAGATTTCGGAGCTGATGGCAAAGGAGAGGGATTATATCTTGATGCCGCAGTCGCTGAGCAAGCTCAAGGAACACCTGCAGATGGAGAAGGATCACGGACTGCACGCCTTCAGTAATGCGCGTTATGTACGGAATGTCATCGAGAAATCGATAAGGAATCAATCGGTTCGGCTGCTAAATCAGTACGTAACCGGAAACCCCGGCAAGCTTGAGCTTATGACCCTGCGGCCGGAGGACTTTAAGTTAAACGGAAAAATACAATGATTTTAAGCTTGTCTTCGAACATAATGAAGGGGTAACGCTGCTTTCTTTGGATCATAATGTTTATTGCAGGCAGCAGCGGTTAGTTAAATTAGGAGACGTAATGATAGAGGAGTTGGCTATATGACAAATATAACGCATGATACCCGGACAGAGATCGAAGATAAAGCCGTTTTGGTCAGTTTGGTGACGGATGCAGTTAAACGTACAGGAATTAATCCGGAACACTCGCTGCAGGAGCTGGTTCAGCTAGCTGAAACCGCTGGAGTGGAGGTGCTGGATGTCATTACGCAGAATCGCGAAGTTCCGGATTCCAAGTGGTTTATCGGCAAAGGGAAGGTCGAAGAGCTGCGCATGGCGATTGATGGGTTGGGCGCAACAACAGCCATATTCGATCAGGAATTATCCGGCGCACAAGTACGAAATCTGGAAGAATCACTCGATGTGAAAATTATCGACCGTACTCAATTGATACTGGATATTTTCGCTCAACGTGCGAAGACCCGTGAGGGGATTATCCAGGTGGAGTTAGCACAGCTTACTTATTTGCTCCCGCGGTTGTCGGGACATGGTAAGAATCTGTCCAGGCTCGGGGCGGGGATCGGGACACGTGGACCAGGGGAAAGTAAACTCGAAACCGACCGCCGGCATATTCGTGACAGAATCAGCGACCTGAAGCGGCAGCTGGATGAAGTTACTCGGCATCGTACGCTCCATCGGGAGCGGCGGAAGAAGAGCGGTGCCGTACAGGTTGCTCTAGTCGGTTATACCAATGCCGGCAAGTCAACATTGTTAAACCGGTTAACGGCCGCAGATGTTTATATCCAAGATCAATTATTTGCTACGCTGGACCCCACTTCGCGTGTGTTGGAGCTGCCTAGCGGCAAGGAAGTTGTGCTAACGGATACCGTTGGATTTATACAGAACCTTCCTCATGATCTGGTAGCTGCGTTCCGTGCGACGCTGGAAGAAGCCAACGAAGCCGATCTGATTCTTCATGTCGTAGATGCTTCTTCCCCGATGCGGGACGAACAGATGGCTGTCGTTCAATCCATACTTCAGGATCTGGGGGCGGCGGATAAACCGCAGATCGTTCTGTTTAACAAGAAGGACGCATGTGAACCGGTTCAGCTGGAGATGCTGCCTACCGGGGATGGTCAATTAAAGATTAGTGCTTATCAAGATCAGGATTTGGAAATGGTTCGTGAAGCGATTCAGGATCAGCTCTCCGGAGGGAACGTGACGTTCCGGATTCCGGCTGACCGCGGTGACCTGAACTCGGTTGTATACCGTGTCGGAGACGTGCTGGAGCAGTCTTTTGATGAGAATGATATCCTCTACGAGGTGCGAATCAATAAAGCGGATTATGAGAAAATGGGTTATTTGCTTCATGATTACGTTCAGAACGGATCTTAGGTTTCAATAAGAATCGTAGTGTAAGCCCCTGTATGGGGCTTATATTGCGTGTTCAGGGTGCTCAAGCATTGCGAGTTCTATGAAATAAAAATATGTGTTAAGATGTGAGACATCATGTGTAAAAGAGGAGAGAGCAGTTGGTCATGGCAAGATTTTCGCAAGATATACTTGAATTGAGCAGTGAGATTGAGTCCAAAATCGGGCATCGTTTACGGGAGATCGATAATATCGTTGATTTTAATCAGTGGAAGGTGATCGATGCTTTCCAGAAGTTTCAGGTAAGTGATTTTCATTTTGCGGCTTCCACCGGGTATGCATACAATGATCGCGGCCGTGAAGTGCTGGATGAAGTCTACGCAGACGTATTTGGAGCCGAATCTGCCCTGGTAAGGCCGCATTTTGCTTCCGGTACCCATACGATCTCAACCGCATTGTTTGGTGTGTTAAGACCAGGAGATGAGCTGTTGTATATTTCGGGGCGTCCGTATGACACCCTCCATAAAGTGATTGGCGAACCCGGGGACGGCACCGGGTCCCTTCGAGATTTTGGAATCGGTTATCAGGAGGTTGCGCTAACAGAACAAGGGGATGTAGATTGGGAGCGGGTAGAGAAGGCAATCACGTCTTCAACCAAGGTTATTGGTATCCAGCGTTCTCGTGGATATGATTGGCGTTCTTCGTTCACGGTATCCCAGATTGGTGACATGGTAAGCCGGATTCGGTCCATTCGCCCGGATTTGATCATTTTCGTTGATAACTGTTACGGTGAGTTTACGGAGCGATTGGAACCGACGGAGGTTGGCGTTGATCTGATGGCGGGGTCGCTTATCAAAAACCCTGGCGGCGGCATTGCCGAAACCGGCGGCTACATATGCGGTAAAGCGGCCTATGTGGATAAGGCAGCCTATCGGCTGACTGCTCCCGGCATCGGACGAGAAGTGGGGGCTATGCTGGGAACGACCAGAGGCATCTATCAGGGATTATTCCTGGCACCATCCGCGGTTGGACAAGCGGTCAAGGGCAGCATTTATGCCGCCGCGATGTTTGAGGCGGTGGGGTTCACAACCAAGCCGGGCTGGCAGGATGAGCGGACCGATTTGATTCAGGCGGTATCGTTTACCGGAGCGGATCATCTGATCGCTTTTGTACAAGGGATTCAGCGGGCTGCGGCAGTCGACAGTCATGTGGTGCCTGAGCCTTGGGATATGCCTGGATACGAACATCCTGTAATTATGGCGGCAGGTACGTTCATCCAGGGAGGAAGCCTCGAATTATCCGCGGATGCGCCAATCCGATCACCTTATATCGGGTACATGCAAGGCGGCTTGACCTACTCTCATGTTAAATATGGTGTGCTTATGGCCCTCCAAAGCATGAAAGATCGTAAATTGTTGTGAGTTATCCTTACATGCGGTTGACGTGGTTGATCAGGAAATGTACAATAGGATCAGAATAGACCACTTGGAAGGTTGATGAGATATGGGTGATGAGATTCGGAGGAATATGGCATTATTTCCGATAGGCATTGTTATGAAGCTTACGGATTTATCTGCCAGACAAATTCGCTATTATGAGCAGCATAACTTAATTGTCCCAGCCCGTACGTCGGGCAACCAACGCCTGTTTTCCTTCAATGATGTGGAGCGACTGCTAGAGATTAAGGCTTTGATTGAAAAAGGTGTTAATATCGCCGGCATTAAGCAGGTAATGAATCCTGTCACGAAAGAGTCTGAAGAGGCTACTGTCATTACTCCTGATACCGAGAACAGACGCCGTGAGATGTCGGAGTCCCAGTTGCGACGTTTGCTGAAGCAGGAATTGATTACCGCTAGAAGACCGGGTCAGGTTTCATTGATTCAAGGGGAATTATCCCGGTTTTTTAATAAATAAGGATTGCCATGCTGTAATTCTTCATTAAAATCTAGTTTTTTTATTTAAAAAGGAGAGGATAAAGTGAGTTATACCAGAGAGGACATTCTACGTATTGCCAAAGAAGAAAATGTTCGATTTATCCGCTTGCAATTTACAGATTTGCTTGGAACGATTAAAAATGTTGAGATTCCTGTAAGCCAGCTGCCTAAAGCGCTTGATAATAAAATGATGTTCGACGGTTCGTCCATCGAAGGTTATGTACGGATCGAAGAATCCGATATGTACCTGTACCCGGACCTGGATACCTTCATGATCTTCCCTTGGGTATCAGAGGATCGTGTTGCACGCTTGATCTGTGATGTCTACATGCCTGACGGCACTCAGTTTGCAGGAGATCCGCGCGGCATTCTGAAGAGAGCGCTGAAAGAAGCCGAAGAAATGGGCTTCACTTCCATGAATGTCGGTCCCGAGCCTGAATTCTTCCTGTTCAAAACCGATGAAAAAGGCAACCCGACGATGGAGCTCAATGACCAAGGTGGATACTTTGACCTCGCGCCTACGGATCTCGGCGAGAACTGCCGCCGCGATATCGTACTGACACTGGAAGAGATGGGCTTTGAAATCGAAGCTTCTCACCATGAGGTTGCTCCTGGTCAGCACGAAATCGATTTCAAGTATGCCGATGCGATCAAAGCAGCAGACCAGATTCAAACATTTAAATTGGTAGTTAAGACGATCGCTCGTCAGCATGGACTGATTGCAACATTTATGCCGAAACCGCTATTCGGCGTGAACGGCTCCGGTATGCACTGTAACCAATCGCTCTTCAAAGGCAGCGAGAACGCGTTTGTTGACGAGAGTGATGAGCTTGGCTTGAGCGTAACGGCGCGTAACTATATGGCGGGTATTCTTAAGCATGCACGCGCGTTTGCTGCGATCACGAACCCAACGGTGAACTCGTACAAGCGTCTCGTGCCTGGTTACGAAGCACCTTGCTACGTAGCATGGTCTGCAAGTAATCGCAGCCCAATGATTCGAATTCCTGCATCCCGTGGCCTTAGCACGCGTATTGAAGTGCGTAACCCGGATCCGGCGGCTAACCCGTATCTGGCTCTGGCTGTCATGCTGAAAGCAGGTTTGGACGGCGTGAAGCGTGAGCTGTCGCTCCCGGCTCCAATCGACCGCAACATCTATGTGATGACGGAAGAAGAGCGTATTGAGGAAGGCATCCCTAGCTTGCCAGCAAACCTGAAAGAAGCTATTAACGAGTTGATCCGCAGCGAAGTCATTTCCGATGCACTCGGGGATCATGCGCTGGCTCACTTCTACGAGCTGAAAGAAATCGAATGGGACATGTATAGAACGCAAGTTCACCAATGGGAACGCGATCAGTACATTACGATGTATTAATAGAGGAATCCCTTGCGCCGTAAGGCGTGAGGGGTTTTTGTTATTGGGGGCAGATAGTGAGGGATGAATGTGATCTCTGTTTCATCCCCGACATTCAACAGTTCAATCAATGAATTTGATCAAATTGGGCTTGTGGATTATTAGCCAGCTTTCATATAAAGTAAGTAGATTAGGTAAATATGGTAAGTGGATAACGAAGGAGGTTCGTAAATGGCAACTCTAAGTGACCACGAAGAGAAGAGAACTCGGGCAGCGTTCGCGTTAATATCTCGTATTCCTGGTGAGGATGAAGGATGCCAGATTAATTTTAAGTTTTATAAGGCTAACCGAATCATGTATGATTTGAATTTTGGGTGGACGAATTTGACAATCCGGAATTTTGTTTCGGTAACTGCTGAATTTCCGCTTGAGTATTTAAATGGTTTTAAATTAGATGGCTTATTTATGTCTTTTGAAAAACATTTATACCAGCTGAGTTGGGAACCAATGGAACGAAAAGGGATCTATCAGCTGCGATTTTACGGATCTGAGCAGGATTTTCAGTTAACAGCCAACAAAGAATCCATTCGAAGATTTGGTTCTCAATTTAAACAGGCCTGGGATAAGGCTTTGTTAGTTGAATAGCAATGGCAATAATTTTTGGCTTGTGATTTTGGAGAACCGTTCATAAAATGCAGCTAATTCAGAATCTTCCTCCATATAAGGGATGATTCTTTTTTATTAGACGGATTGTAATATGAAGTGCGACAGAAAAAGAACGGCCCATGGAAGATTCGCGTAAAATGGAGTCACCACAAC